>NZ_JAHUTS010000006.1:0-267487 GCF_019209835.1 Enterovibrio paralichthyis
TCGCGAGGGTAAGGGCTGTGGTCAATTGCAAAATAAAAGGCTCTAAGTATGGGGACTTAGAGCCTTTATAAGCCATCTGTTGGATCGTTCAACCGATCATTTATCTCTTAACTGATCGGCATTAGGGCGATCGCCCTGCTTTTGTTAGTTTTGCTTTTCCTGCCACACAGCAAGGCTTTGCTCGACACGCTTTTTCACATCACGCCATTTCTGGGCGCTTTGCAGTTCACGCAGCGTTAGCGTGTGCTTCTTCGTCAGTGAAGCAGCCTGGGGCACGTCGATGATCGGCAAGTTGTCTAAGGCTTCAATCGAGGATTGACGGTTATTGCACATCAGCAACATGTCACAGCCCGCCGCCAATGCCTGCTTGCAACGCTCGGCAGGGCCACCCATCACGGTCGCCCCTTCCATGCTCAGGTCATCTGAAAACACGATTCCCTTAAAGCCCAATTGGTCACGCAGCACGGTCTTCAGCCAGAACGGTGAACCGCTGGCTGGCAGATCATCATAGTGAGGATAAATCACGTGCGCTGGCATCATGGCATCCAACACATCCGCCTGAATCTGTGCCGTGAAGATCGCCATGTCCTGCTCGAAGATATTGTCACGTTCGTCTTTCGGGCTTTCGAAATGGGAATCAGCAATCACTGCGCCATGGCCAGGGAAATGCTTACCAGTGGTCGCCATGCCTGCCTGTTTCATACCAGCCATAAAAGCCGTAGAGAAGCGGATAACAGTGTCGTTGTTGTCACCGAATGCACGACTGCCAATGGCCTTGCAATCAAAGCCACGGTCGAGAACCGGTGCGAAACTCAGGTCAATATCATGCGCCATCAGTTCAGCGGCCATCAACCAGCCCGCATCCTGTGCCAGCGCTTCCCCATTTTCCATCTGAGCATAAGACTGTGCAGGCGGAATAATTGTGAAATGCTCACGGAAGCGCTGAACCCGTCCACCTTCCTGGTCAACGCCAATCAGGATCGGACGTTTGGCCGCTTTGCGGATTGATTCTGTCAATGCCGTCAGTTGTCGGCTATCGTGGTAATTGCGGGCAAACAAAATCAAGCCGCCAACAGACGGGTGCGCCAGCAACTCACGCTCTTCGGCGTCCAGTTCGCATCCCTCAACATCAAGCCACAGTGGGCCCATGGTTCGCTCCTATTAAATATGCAGATCCGGCCTACATAGTACGCGCTGACGCACACTCTAGAAAGTCTGAAGCACGAAATTTAATGCCCGCTTTTCTATTCCTGTGAGAGACTTACAGCCAGTAGCAACAGACAACCAAGGCAGTTTTCGCTATGTATATCGGTATTATGTCCGGCACCAGCCTGGACGGGATTGATATGGTCGCCGCCACGTTTGGTGACCACGGCGCAACCATTCACCATCAGGCGATGTATTCCTTTCCGTCTGAGCTGAAGGAAAAGCTGATTGCCCTGAGTCAGGGTGAACCCATCACCCTTGACGAAATCGGCACCATCGACCATTTTCTTGGCAAAACCTACGCAGAGGCCGTAAACCGCTTTTTGGGTGAACATAACCTGAGCCCCGAAGCTGTCACTGCCATAGGCTGCCATGGCCAAACAGTCTTCCATAAACCCAGCGGTCCAATGCCGTTCACCATGCAGCTCGGTGATGCCAATATCATTGCGGCACTGACGGGGATCACGACCGTGGCGGATTTCCGCCGAAAGGACATGGCGCTCGGTGGTCAGGGCGCGCCGCTGGTGCCTGCTTTTCACCGTTTTCTTTTCGGCACCG
The DNA here is from genome assembly GCF_019209835.1 of Enterovibrio paralichthyis. Lineage (NCBI taxonomy): Bacteria > Pseudomonadati > Pseudomonadota > Gammaproteobacteria > Vibrionales > Vibrionaceae > Enterovibrio > Enterovibrio paralichthyis. The sequence continues at coordinate 1,765 of NZ_JAHUTS010000006.1, forward strand.
AGGGTAACACCAAGGTTGTGCTGAATATTGGCGGCATTGCCAATATCTCCGTTCTGGAAACCGGCAAGCCGGTGCTGGGCTTCGACACTGGCCCTGGCAATATGCTGATGGACAGTTGGGTGTCAGAGCATTGCGGTGAACCGTATGACAAAGACGGCCAATGGGCAGCGTCGGGAACCGTCAACCCAGCCCTTCTGGCACAAATGCTGGCGGAGCCCTATTTCTCTCAGCCCGCACCGAAAAGCACCGGACGGGAACTGTTCCACCGTGGATGGCTGGATCAACAATTGGCGACATTTGGCCTTCCCCTTGCTGGGCAGGATGTTCAGGCAACTTTGCTTGCCCTGACTGCCATGTCGATTGCCAACGATGTGAAAAAGTACTCAGCGGGAGAACTTCTCGTCTGTGGCGGTGGGGCTCAGAACTCGGCGTTGATGGAAGCGCTGAAGCAGGCATTGCCGGGTTGGACTGTGATGACAACCGATGACAAAGGCGTCGACGGTGATTCCCTTGAAGCGCTGGCGTTTGCCTGGCTGGCAAAACAAGCATTGGAAGGGAAGCCGGGCAACCTTCCGGAAGTCACCGGGGCATCGCGCCTGTGTCGCTTGGGCGCAATCTATTACCCCGATTAAGGTCGTTTGGGTATATCAGCCCGTATTGGCACCGAACTGCCGTGGACGTTTTACCGGCGCTGGCATCTGGTTGCAGGTACGTTTCAGATAGAGCACATACTGACTGAAACTCAGCGGACGGGAATAGTGATACCCCTGCGCAATATCAACACCGTACCGCTTCAGCAATGAGGCGGTTTCTAGATCTTCCACCCCTTCAGCTACCACCATTAAGCCCAGCGATTTCGCCATTTCTGTGGTTGCCCGGACAATGTTCTGCTTTCTGGGGTTGCAGGTTACCGCCATGATAAAGGTGCGGTCGATCTTCAGCTCGGTAAACGGTAATTGCGACAGATAAGTCAGCGAGGAATAGCCTGTTCCGTAGTCATCTATCGAGACTTCAATGTCATGTCCTGACAAGGTTTCAATCACCTGATGAAGCCGTTCATAATCAGACACCAGCGCCGACTCGGTCAGCTCCAGTGACAGAAGCCCGGTAGGCACGCGATACTGCTCCGCCACCTCCGCAATGCGTTCAACAAAGTTGGGAATAGTAATGTCACAGGCACTGATATTCAGCGACAAGCGGCGGCTGTACCCCATTTCGATCAGTTTACTTTGCTGATAGAAAGCACGTTTTATCACCCACAGGGTCAAGTCATTGATCAGGCCAACCTGCTCCGCCAGTTTGACAAACACCTCAGGTGATACATTGCCAAAACGCGGATGCTCCCAACGCAACAGCACTTCCGAACCGTGGATATTTCCGGTTCTGAGATCAATCTGGGGCTGATGGTAAAGCTCGAGTTCATCGCGCTCAATGGCGCGCTTCAAATCAGTCACCAGCGACATGTTGAGGGTCTGGTTGAAGTTGTTCAGTGAGTCATAGGCATTGATGCGTTTTTCACTGATTGACGTTTCTACCACCGCCTGCATCGCTTTGTTCAGGATGGAGTCAGTGTGGCTGCCATCTTTAGGAAACTGGCTTGACCCTATGGTGCCCTGGATGCGGAAACTCAGGCTGTTGATATCAACAAAGCTGTCTATCTCATCCAGCACCGAATTCAGCAGCAGGGAAATTTTCGTTTCGTTGGATGAGAGCACAATAAACCCAAAGTGCCCCTCTTTGATGTTAGCGATACGGTGCTGCACACCTTTGTTTACCTCCAACACCATCACACTGTCACTGTCGAGAGCGCTGTCCAGGCGCTCGCAGACCTGTCTGATAAAGTACTGTTTTTCTTCCAGTGACATGTAAGGTGCCAAGGCGCGGAACCTGTCGATCTGGAAGCAACAAAAGCTAAAAGGTTTGTTGGATCGAATCAGTGAATCCATCACCACTGAAAGTACATTCGCATTGGGCGTTGACGACAGGTTGTCATGGGTCAGTTCATAGACGATCGTCTCTCGCTGCTGGCGGAAACGCTCCGCCAGAGCGAGTGCCATTAACAGCACTGACGTTACCGTGCCAATCAGAAATGCGTAGCGGGAAAGCAGGGTGTATTCCAAATGACCGGTTAAAAGCAGGGGCGGGAATATGCCCGCAATGACCAGCGGCAACCAGGAAAATGAGAACATCCAACTCCACTTTTGGGCGACTTTCCAACGCTTCCAAACCAAAACAGCGATAAGGGAATAGAACACAGGCTGTGTGGTCAGCAGGAATATTGCGCCTACGTGCTCAGGCACTACCAAAGTAATCATCATTAAGCCTGACAGCACCATCATCGAGTAAATCACCACTTGCCGCAGCATGGTGTTCATCTGGTGAACACGCAAATAAAGGTGGGCATAGAGTAATGCCAGAAGGAAAAGGCCAAAGGTGAGGCTAATGGTGTTGTTGCTGAAAAAGATCTGCACTGGCTCAGGGAAAATATAAATCCCAAACCCGTGAACAGCCCCCAGCAAAATGAAAGAGGTTAAAACGTAGCAACCATAGACAAGGTAAACGCGCTCTTTCAGGGATACATACACCGCGAACGTATAAGTCGCGACAAGCAGCATTACCGCCACAAATCCACCCCACACCGCATGCAGCAATTGAGTCAGGGAATGGTACTCATGCCGGTCCATCAACCAGATAGGCATGGCGGGATAACCAGCAGAAAACACCTGCATGTACACGGTTGCCTTCTCAAATCCGTCAAGCATGAAGCTGACCGCAGGTGGCATATCACCGATTTTATAGCCCCGCTCGACGCTGTCTCCCAGCACCCAATGCTTCTCCTCTACCCCATTGCCGTTGAAATGATAGATATTGAGGCGGTCGATCATTGGGGTATCAAAGTAGAGTGATAGATGACGATGTTTGGACTCTAGGTTGGTCACATTGAGTTTGACCCAGTAAGATTTTTTTCCCAGCTCCCAGGGGATATCGTTTGGGTTGTCTATGTGCCGGAAAATGGCGGACTCACGGACGTATTTAAGGATGTGGCTGTTACTTGAGTCGATAAAGTAACCATAATCGACTTCCAGATAATCTGGGTGATGGCCAAATGAAGGAAACAGACCGGCGAAACGGGTACCGGTGAAGGCCATCAACGCCAAAACCAGAAGCGTCGCCGAGAACCACATCTTCTTACTCGGCGCAAAGAGATGGAATCTCATCGCATCACCCGGAAGCAAACAACACGCATTAGGACAACATCTAAACCGTTCGAGTAATGATTCATATACCAGCCAACCGTCACGAAAAAGTTAGGAGTAGTGCCGTTCACGAGGAACACGCTCATCCTTTTTATTTTTTATATCCACATGTTTCAAAATAGATACAGATGACTACTTTTTCAAACACCACCTCGTATTGCTTTACAATTTTTATAGGCATTGAACCTGTGATTCTTCGAAAAAGTGACCGCGCCTGAGTAATGAGGCCATGCTCACATGTGAACAAATGAATTTAACCCGCACATTTGTTCACGGTATGAAATATGCGTAAACTGTCCGCCATCACTTTGCGGCAGGATACCTTCATGACCATTACCCGTACGTTAAGCAGCAACTTTGAAAGTCTGCTCGACGACACCAACCTTCTCACTGAAATTGCCATTCTCTATTACCAGCAAAACACGACACAGGAAGAGATTTCCAAAAAGTTCGGCATTAGCCGGGCCAAAGTCAGCCGCCTGCTGCGCCGCGCCCGCGAAGAAGGGATCGTGGAAATCACCGTAAAATTCCACCCCGTCCACAGTGCACAGCTAGAGCAGCGTTTGATGGAGCGCTTCAACCTAAAACGCGCGCTGATAGCCCTCGACCAGCCCAGTGCTCAAGAGCAGCGTATCCAGGTAGCCACCTTGGTTTCATCCTTTTTGGATGGCAACTTGCAAGACGGCATGGTGGTGGCTGTTGGTCAGGGCCAGAACGTGGCAGCAGTGGCTGACCACCCCGGCATTGTTTCCCATCGCAATGCCCGCTTTGTTTGCGCAATTGGTGGCACGCACCGCAGCGGTGACATCATCAACGCAGACCACATCTGTCGCCGCCTGGCGAAAAAGTTCGGCGGCAGCAGTGAAACCCTGTACGCACCGGCGTATGTGGACACCCCGCAAATCCGCGATGTGTTCCTTAGCCACCCGAACATTAATGAAACCCTGAACCAGGCACGCAAAGCAGAATTTGCATTGGTCGGTATCGGTGACATGGATGAAAACAGCCACATGGTAAAACTGGGCTGCTTCTCTGCCCGAGAATTTGTGGAAGCGCGTGTGAACGACGGCATTGTGGGTGACATTGGCGGTTTCGACTTCTTTAAACTGGATGGAAGCCGCGCCAACACACTGATGCGTGACCGTGTTGTAGGCCTTGAAATGACGGATCTGACGCGGATTCCAAACGTTATCGCCATGGCCAGTGAAAGCCGTAAGGCATTGTCCATTTTAGGTGCCCTGAAAACCGGTACGATTGATGTACTGGCAACTAGCGCAAGTTGCGCCATGGCACTGCTCAACATGGTGGACAATAACGCGTAATCGCGACAAAGATTCGCCCGCAAACCGACTACACTTCAACAGAAACAGTAAATAGCAAACATTTGTGTGAGATCGCGGTGAGATTTATCGGATCCTTCCGTTGACTTTAGCGCTCAAAAACACAAATATGACCCTATCATTTGCTCAGCACCGTTGCATTTGTTCATCGCGTTTCATTACCCCGATACAAAATGCAGGCAAATGCTTCATGCTGAGCCCCTACGGCTTCCCAAAAGCCAGAGTGAAACGTCAATAAAAGGTTTAGAAGATGAGCACGAAACTGGAACAACTACGCAAGCTCACTACCGTGGTCGCTGACACGGGTGATATCGATGCGATCGCCAAATACCAGCCACAAGACGCAACTACCAACCCTTCACTGATTCTTAAAGCTGCCGAAATCCCACAATATGCTCCGCTGATCGAAGAAGCGATTGCTTACGCGAAAGCAAAAAGCAACGACACTGAACAGCAAGTGGCAGATGCAGGTGACCGTCTGGCAGTGAACATCGGTAAAGAGATCCTGAAAGTAATCCCTGGTCGCATTTCTACAGAAGTTGATGCGCGCCTGTCTTACGATTTCGAAGGCAGCGTAGCGAAAGCACGTAAGCTGATCAGCATGTATAACGAAGCGGGCATCAGCAACGACCGTATCCTGATCAAACTGGCATCAACCTGGGAAGGTATCCGCGCTGCAGAAGTGCTGGAAAAAGAAGGCATCAACTGTAACCTGACCCTGCTATTCTCTTTCGCACAGGCGCGTGCGTGTGCAGAAGCTGGCGTTTACCTGATCTCTCCTTTCGTTGGCCGCATCATGGACTGGTACAAAGCGAAAGAAGGCCGTGACTTTGCACCGGCTGAAGACCCAGGCGTACTGTCAGTAACCACCATCTACAACTACTACAAAGAACACGGTTACGACACCGTGGTGATGGGTGCAAGCTTCCGTAACACGGGCGAGATTCTGGAACTGGCAGGTTGTGACCGCCTGACCATCAGCCCGCAACTGCTGCAAGAGCTGTCAGAAGCGACTGGCGAAGTGGTTCAGAAGCTGAATGATGACGTTGAAGTGAAAGAGCGCCCAGCGCCAATGAACCACGCTGAGTTCCTGTGGGAGCACAATATGGACCCAATGGCGGTTGAAAAACTGGCTGAAGGTATCCGTAATTTCGCGGTTGATCAGGGCAAGCTGGAAGTCATGATCCGCGAAAAACTGTAACCTCGCAAAACACAATTACAGAGAGCGGCTATTGCCGCTCTCTTATTTCCTATATTATTCCGCTGATTGATATCAGGTCTGAACACACTTTTAACAAGGTAAGCCTAAGATGGAACGTAAAACTCTTGCCAATGCTATCCGTGCACTCAGCATGGACGGTGTACAACAAGCTAACTCTGGTCACCCAGGTGCCCCAATGGGCATGGCGGACATCGCCGAAGTGCTGTGGCGCGACCATATGAACCACAACCCGCAGAACCCTGCGTGGGCAGACCGCGACCGCTTCGTGCTGTCTAACGGTCACGGCTCTATGCTGATTTACTCCCTGCTGCACCTGACCGGTTACGATCTGTCTATCGACGATCTGAAAAACTTCCGTCAGCTGCACTCTAAAACCCCGGGTCACCCTGAGTACGGCTATGCGCCAGGCGTAGAGACCACGACCGGTCCTCTGGGTCAGGGCATCACCAACGCAGTGGGTATGGCGATTGCGGAAAAAGCACTGGCTGCACAGTTCAACCGCGACGGCCACGACATCGTTGACCACAACACTTACGTGTTCCTGGGCGACGGCTGTCTGATGGAAGGCATCTCCCACGAAGCATGTTCACTGGCAGGTACCCTGGGTCTGGGCAAACTGATCGCATTCTGGGATGACAACGGCATCTCTATCGACGGTCACGTTGAAGGCTGGTTCACCGACGACACGCCGAAGCGTTTCGAATCTTACGGCTGGCACGTTATCCCGGCAGTAGACGGTCACGATGCAGACGCTATCAACGCAGCGATTGAAGCAGCGAAAGCAGAAACAGGCCGTCCTACCCTGATTTGTACCAAAACCATCATCGGTTTCGGCTCACCAAACAAAGCGGGCTCACACGACTGTCACGGCGCACCACTGGGCGCAGACGAAATCAAAGCAGCGCGTGAATTCCTGGGTTGGGAACACCCTGCATTTGAAATCCCTGCGGACGTTTACGGCGCATGGGATGCCAAGGCTGCGGGTGCTGAAAAAGAAGCCGCGTGGAACGAGAAACTGGCTGCGTACGAAGCTGCACACCCAGAGCTGGCTGCAGAATTCAAACGTCGCGTAAACGGCGAGCTGCCAGCTGAGTGGGAAGAGAAAGCGAACCAAATCATCGCTGATCTGCAAGCCAACCCAGCGAACATTGCGTCACGTAAAGCATCACAAAACGCGCTGGAAGCGTTCGGTAAGATGCTGCCTGAATTCATGGGTGGCTCAGCTGACCTGGCACCTTCAAACCTGACCATGTGGTCTGGCTCAAAAGCCCTGACCGGTGAAGATGCATCTGGCAACTACATCCACTACGGTGTGCGCGAGTTCGGTATGACCGCGATCATCAACGGTATCGCGCTGCACGGTGGTTTCGTACCCTACGGCGCAACCTTCCTGATGTTCATGGAATACGCGCGTAACGCCATGCGTATGGCTGCGCTGATGAAAGTGCAGAACATCCAGGTTTACACTCACGACTCTATCGGTCTGGGTGAAGATGGCCCGACCCACCAGCCGGTTGAGCAAATCGCGTCATTGCGCCTGACGCCAAACATGAGCACATGGCGTCCATGTGACCAGGTTGAATCCGCAGTCGCGTGGAAACTGGCGATTGAGCGCAAAGACGGCCCAACGTCGCTGATCTTCTCGCGTCAGAACCTGGCACAGCAAGAACGTACTGCTGAGCAAGTGGCTGACATCGCCAAGGGTGGTTACATCCTGAAAGATTGCGCAGGCAAGCCAGAGCTTATCCTGATCGCCACCGGTTCAGAAGTTGAACTGGCGGTAGAAGCAGCAGCACAACTGACTGCAGAAGGTAAAGCGGTTCGCGTGGTGTCTATCCCATCGACTGACACCTTCGACAAGCAAGATGCCGCTTACCGTGAAGCGGTTCTGCCATCAGACGTGACAGCACGTATCGCTATCGAAGCGGGCATTGCGGACTTCTGGTACAAGTATGTAGGCTTTGACGGCCGCATCATCGGCATGACCACCTTTGGTGAATCAGCGCCTGCTGACCAGCTGTTCGACATGTTCGGCTTCACCACTGAAAACGTGGTTGAGACTGCGAAAGAACTGCTGGCGTAAGCCAAACAGCTTCAAATACAAAACCCGCCATCCGGCGGGTTTTCTTTTTATTTATCAATAAGTCAGAGACACTTGTACCTGGGGCTAATTCCAGATGTTGTGGCTGAAGATATGGCGCGGATCATAGCCGTATCGGTTGGAACCCCGTGTGCCGCAAAGCAGGGTGAGCAGGCAAAACAGGATAGGTCCGGCAACAGGAACTGCCAAAACCAATGACCACCAGCCAGACTTGTTGATGTCGTGCAGGCGACGAATAGTCACAGCAATGCTGGGCAACAGGGTTAACCCAATCCAGACCAAGGTGATATTGAAGTCAGAAAGCTGGAAATGACTGCTTATTCGGGCATGGTAATCAATGTAAAAACAAACCGATAAAACCAGAAGCTGGGTGACATGAAAGCCCAGATATTCCCGTCTTCTCGCCCGGCCAACAAAAGTTGCATAATTCCAAAACGCTGCAAACAACCACTTCATCCTGACATCCTTATTACTACGTTGGTCAACCGCCCAAATGAACATACCCAAACGACCTGAATGCGCACATTTTCAGGTCGTTTGGGTATAACGCAACACGCTAACAAAAGCCCAGCAGCACATTGTTAACTCAGAACACAGAACGAATTGTTTCACTCTAAATTACATGGTTATTATTAACTTTGAGGCGGGTTTATCATTTCCAAATCAGCGGGGATTTTCCGGCTTAATCAGGGTGGAATGAATAGAAAAAGCCTCAAGCAAGTTTTTATAACGATGAAAAACTTGCGCCTCTCCCTCAAATTCCACGGTCAGCGTGCCCTCTTCTGCCGCCTCAATGCTGCCTTTCACTGGCGCATCCACCATGATCAATCCTTCCGGTGCAGCATCGATAAATTGCTCCCACCGCGCGTTATAAAAAGGGCTGAGTTCAATCCAGATATCCAGCCCATCAGCATTGTCCAGCACACCGTTCTCCCCCAGCGCAAGAGCAGACACATCTTCCGGTGCGGGAAGCACCGAGAGCAACACGGTACATCGCTGCGCAATAGAAGCCGGATCGTGACCATGACGGGCACCGGATTTAACCAGTCTAGCCATCGCTTCGGCTGAAGGATCCCACACATAAAGATGGCAACCATGATCGCGACACCACGCCATCAAGTTCCCCGCGATAGGTTCACCTAACTGTCCCAAACCGATAAAACCAATATTCATCGTCTGCTCCTGTCCTTGAGCGCCCCGCTGATTAGCAAGATTGACGCAGCGAACCAGTATGGAAGGGTTTGGCAAAGGTTAGCTGTCACGAAGCACCACGCCATAATCGATTTACGACATGTCTATTGTTGGTAACAGTCGGTGTAAAAGGAGGGCATATAAGAGAAGGAATACACAGGCACCGTTGCAGTGCCTGTATAAGGATTAGCCGCTGAACGTGCCGCTGTTATCACTGTCAGCATTGCCTTTCGGATCAGGGCCAAAGCGGTTGCTGCCTTTCGTGCCTTCAAATGCTTGCAGGATAAGCAGCGCAATCACCCCAAAAGGTAAAATGCCCAGCAACGCCCACCAGCCGGTTCTGTCAGTGTCATGCAGACGGCGGACTGTCACCGCAAGCGTAGGGAGAAAAATGGCCGCTGCGTAAACCATGCCTACCGTACCCATACCGTATTCCGGATTGAAAGTACCCAACTGGCGGTCAACAAATGCCAGTGCCATGGTCACCAGCATGTTAATCAACAAAAAGGTCCAATATTCTTTACGTCGTGCACGTCCTTTAAACGTCGCATACTGCTTGAGTACACCGATATACCAATTCATGGTTTCTCTCCAGTTTTCGTGGGTCCAAACGGGAAACCCAATTAATTCGCGCCCATTCTATACAAAAAATCCCCAATAATGCGCGCTTTCAGAGGATCAAAGCAGCACTGCGCCTTGTCAGATAACCAACATTTCCCACCACGGATGTTGCACGCCGGTTGATTAAATGCGTAACTGTCTGTCCACTCTACATAGAAAAACCGATTGCAGGGAATGACTGAAAAAACAAGGAACATAGCGAGTATCGCTTGGTTACCCATTCTGCTCGCGGTGATTGCGACCATGAGTTGGGCAGGCAACATTACGCTGTCGAAAATGGTGAATGCGACCATCCCTCCTATTGGGCTTGCATTCTGGCGCTGGACAGTCGCCTCCCTGGTGCTCGCGCCCTTTGTGATCCGTCCTATGCGTCGGCAATGGCCGCTGTTCAAGCGGCACATCAAGTTGGTTTTGCTGCTGGCACTTTTCGGTGTGGCCGGATACAACACCCTTGTTTATATCGCGCTGGAAAATACGCTCTCAACCAACGTGGTGATCCTGCAATCTTCATCACCCCTGATGATACTGCTGGTGCAGTTCCTGCTTTTCCGGCACACCACCACCTATCGTCAGGCGCTGGCTATCTGTGTGTCTGCCATTGGCGTGCTGCTGATCATCACCAAAGGCCAGTTGGTGACAGATTTCTCCCTTGGCAACAGTGAAATGATCGCCCTGTTTGCCATTCTGGTCTGGGCAACCTATTCCGTGCTGGTGCAAAAGCTGCCTGCAGATTTAAAAGGGTTACCCATGCTGGGTTACACCGTGTTTATTGGCAACCTAATGTTGTTGCCTTTCTATTTGGGCGAATCCCTGCTGTTTGAAACCATGCCCATCAGCAAAGAGAGCATCGCCATCTCCCTCTACACCGGTATTTTTGCCTCTGGCATTGCCTTTTTTTGCTGGAACGCAGCAGTGCAACGCATGGGTGCAGCCACTACAGGGCAGTTTATGCACCTGATCCCGGTGTTCGGGCTGATTTTTTCCATGCTGCTTCTTGGAGAGAAACTGCTGCAGTATCACTACCTGGGGATTGCTTTTATCGTTGCCGGTATCGTCATCGCCAATATCAAACCGGCGGTTAAAGCGGATTCCGCCCCACAAAACCGATACTAGGGTCTGTTGACCTTTGGCGATGATTTTTGCAGCAGTTTGCGGGGGCTTTATACAAGGCAGAGGCTTTGATGTGTAGCTGGCCTACATGAGAAGCCGATAACGCAGGAGAAAGTCCCCGCAAACGCTGCCCGAAGGGTTCTGCCCTAAGCGTTTTATGCTTTGTTGAGGTGTATTTGCTTAGAATGCTAGGCGGCACACACCTCGCCGCGCCTAAAACGCTTATGGCTAGAACAAAATTTAACCGCCAAAGATCAACAGACCCTAGGAACCCCCTGCAACTTCAGACCACTTGGGTATAATGGCGCGTGAACAGGATAGGAACACGATACACATGCTGCACATTTCCCAAACAGTGGTCATCCCGGATGAAGAAATCGAGCTTTCGTACATCCGTGCGCAAGGCGCAGGGGGACAAAACGTCAATAAAGTCTCGTCGGCAGTCCATCTCCGGTTTGATATTCACGCCTCTTCCCTGCCAGAGTTTTACAAAGAGCGTTTGCTGGCACTGAAAGATAGCCGGCTGACCAAAGATGGCGTTATCGTCATTAAGGCGCAGCAATTCAGGACGCAGGAGAAAAACCGCGAGGATGCGCTGCTTCGTCTGCAGGAGATGATCAAAAGCGTCGCAAAGGTTCAGAAAGCCAGAAGAGCAACCAAGCCCACCAAGTCGTCACAAAGAAAGCGTGTTGATACCAAAACCCAGCGGGGCAAGACCAAATCGCTGCGCGGGAAGGTGCAATTCTAGACAACAAAAAGGGCGGATAACCGCCCTATTAAGCGCTAAGCCACGTTGCTCACTTAAAACCCAGCTTCCTGAAAACCATGGCTGCCGGGCAAAATCCGGTAAACGCACTCTGGATCAGGTTAAAGCCAACGAAAGCTGTCAGCCAGATAAACTGCGGGTTTACCCACACAGTCAGCGCCAGCGAAACCAGCACCATTATGCCTGCAAAAACCCGGACTGCTCCATCCAGCGACATTCCCACTTTTTCATCGTTCAGTTCTACTTGTGCCATCACCCACCTCCTTTGGATATCTGACATCACTATAGAACCTTGAATAAGTAAAAGCTAATTTAATGCCTACTAATTATGCGAATGCTAAAGTAATCGAAAATCACATTACTCTGTACCCCCTGCGGACGAAGCTTGTGTGAACCCAGCTGATGGTGTGCAATCAGTGAACCATCAACAAGGAGAGTGTGCCGTGACAAAAACGCAATTTGGAGAATTTCCGCTTTCACAAACACAGGCGATCGTATGGAACGATATGGATGCGCTGCAGCATATCAACAATACTGTCTATTTCCGTTATTTCGAGGATGTCAGGGTGGTCATGCTTGATGAGCTGAGAGTGTTTGCCCATATGCAAGAAAGCGGTGTTGGCCCCGTCGTTGCCTCGACACGCTGCGATTACCGCTCTCCCCTTGTTTATCCGGATACCATCACGACGGTTTCCTGGGTCGAGGACATCCGGGAAAAGCGCTATACCATGAAATATAAAATCTTCAGTCACCAACAGGAAAAATGCGTCGCCGAAGGTGAGGCGCTGGTTGTTTACTGCGATTTCAGCACCGGAAAAAGCTGTCCCATTCCTTCAGTCACACACGAAGGCTTGCAACAGTACGTGATGACGCCATGAGCCTTGAACCGAATACCATTGATATATTGCGCCTTGAGAACTTGAAATCCGGATTTGAATCCTGCCGAGAACTGACGATCTCTGCGTCGCTGGAGCCGGGACAGCATCTGGCCATATATGGCCCTTCCGGTTGCGGAAAAAGCAGCCTGCTCAAAGTGATTGCCGGTTTGATGCCTGCAAAGACCGGCACCATGGAGTGGCAAGGTAAATCGGTTTCCCAAGCCGAATTGGGGTGGTGGCGCAACCAGATCAACTACCTGCCACAGGATCCTGTCATGGGGGGAGAAACCCTTCTGGATGTCTTGTTGCTCCCGTGGCAACTCAAAGCATGTACCGCCCCGGCACCCAGTGAGCAGGCTTGCAAGGAAGCCATCTCCGCACTTGGAATCACCCACTCCCTGTCAGAGGATCCCAAATCGCTCTCCGGTGGTGAGCGGCAGCGTCTGGCGCTGGCACGTGCTTCTTTGCTTCCCCGTCCTATCTGGCTGATGGACGAACCGACTTCCGCTTTGGATAAAAACAGCCGTGACCAGCTGACCGATTTCCTCGCCCAAAGGGAGATCATCCGCATTTCAGTTTCACACGATCCTGTCTGGTACGACGCTGCCGAGTTCAAATTCGATATGGGAGCCGAGAATGAGTGATGCCCTGCATTTGAGTAACAGCGCCCTTGCTGCTTTTTATCTGGTGTTCCTCATCCCCCTGCTGCTTTTCCAGCGTTGGAGGCTGGGGTTAAGCAAGACACTGATCACCGCCTTTACCCGCATGACGCTGCAACTGGCGATTGTTGGCCTGTACCTGCAAACCCTGTTCAACCTGAACAGCTTCTGGCTGAACACCGCCTGGTTAATGGTCATGGTTTTGATGGCGGCTTGGACCATCTGCAAACAGACGGGCACCCAGTGGCAACGCACGATGCCTGCCGTATTGACCGGCCAATTGATTGCGATTGGCTTTATGTTGCCGGTATTAATGCTGGGGGTCATACAAACATCACCTTGGTGGGAAGCGCGGTATCTCATCCCGGTAGCAGGTATGTTGCTCGGTAATACCCTCTCAGCCAATGTGCTGGCTATCGACCGATTGCAATCGAGCCTGAAACAACGGCATGCAGAGTATGAATACTATGTCGCGCTGGGTGCGCCAAAGCCCTGCACACCTTTTGTAAAAGAAGCGTTTGCTGCCGCCTTAAGGCCACCTATGGCAGCAATGAGTACGCTGGGCATCGTCAGTTTACCGGGCATGATGACAGGGCAAATCCTGGGCGGAACGGAGCCGTTGCTGGCGGTGAAATACCAACTGGTGATCATGATTGCCATATTTATCTCAGTCGTGCTGTCCACCGCCGTCAGCCTGTCGATGATAGGCAAACATATCTCCGACCCTTATGGACGCCTCACCCTCTGAACCCTCAGAGGGTTTCCAAATCCCGGCCGGATGTTTCAATGCGCCAGTACCAGGTAAATGCTGCGCCGGTCAGGGATGTAAACACCAAAATCAATAACAGGGCTTTCAAGCCAAGGTAAGCCAATACGACCGGGAAGATCAGCGCGGTCAGCGCAGCCCCTGCCTTGGCAAAAGAAGCTGCAAATCCCGCCCCCTTCCCGCGCATTTCCACCGGAAACACTTCCCCGGCAATCAGGTAAGTCTGGGCATTGGGCCCCATGGAGTTCATAAAGTTAAACAGCATAAGGCCAGAAAACAGCATCAGCCACTGACTGTCACCCTGCGCGGATACCGCCATTGCGGAAATCAACAGCCCCGCCGCACAGCCGATAAATCCCACGATCTGTAACCGCATTCTTCCCTGCCTGTCGGCGAGAAAAACAGCCGCAATCACCCCCAGCAATAAAAACAGATCCAGCACTGCGGTGCCTTTGGCGGCCATCACATCATCGGCAATGATTGCGGCAACGGTATGATGGTCTGTGCGGGTATAACCGAACACACTGGCCAACACCGTCGGAGTGAAAATGCCAATGCCGTAAGTTGCCAGATCCTGTAAAAACCAGGGAACAGACGCAAGCAGGGTTGCCCTTCGGTTTTCGGCAGAAAACAGCAGTAGGTATCCATCCCAAAAACCGCCTTTGGAAGCCACTGTCCCGGTTTCACTTTCCTTGCGCGCTTTCAGGTGGATGGTTGGCGGGTAGGCAGGTGTGCGTTTCAATAAGCGAGAAAGCGCCGCTTCGGCTTCATCCTGACGCTTTTCCTCCATCAACCAATGCGGACTTTCGGGAATAAAAAAGCGCCCTATCAACACAGCAACAGCAGGAATGATCACAATGGCATACATCCAGCGCCAGGCGTACGCAGAGCTGTCGAACGAAAGAATGGCAATCCCAACTGACATCCCGGCTATCGCCCCAACTGCCTGAAAGCCAAAAGCACTTAACACCAATTTACCGCGGTTCTTGCTGGGTATACTTTCAGACAACATCAAATGGGCTGTGGGGTAATCGCACCCCAGCGCGAATCCAACACCGAACATACAAAGCAACAGGATTGTTAACGAGCTGCTCACCACCAGCGCACAGAGAAACAGCACCAACAGCAGCATTTCAGCAATAAATAGCTTTTTACGCCCGAAACGATCCGACAACCCGCCGAGCAGGCTGGCACCCACCAGAATTCCGATCAGGGTAGACGCCCCGACATAGCCTTTTTCCAGCGACGACAACTGGAAATCCACGGCCATCAAGGGCAGCGCCACGCCCGTCATAAACACCACCATCCCTTCAAAGAACTTGCCTGCCGAGGCCAGCAGCCAGATACGCCACTGCATTTGGGTCATGGGAACATGGGGGGTTGGGGTGCCATCACGCCACACCGGCGCTTCATCAATATAACGCTGCACCGTGCGCGCTTTGTCGAGATGGTAGACCAGCTTGTTTTTGACTTTTCCGCTATCCGGATTCTGCGTCGTGCTCATCTCTGCGCCGTCTGATGCCTTGTCAAAGTGATGGAGGTAAGATCAGGTAAAGTCTAGAAGCGGACGCAGAATTCCTTATTCTCAAGGTTGCTTATTTTGGGAAACCGAAACAAAAACGCCCCCGACAAAGTCAGGGGCGTCACATTCATGGTTTGCCTGTTGTCGCTTACGACATTGACAACACCAGACCCGGCACCAAGATGAAAACCACACCCAAGTAAGCGACTACGGCCATTTTACTTTTCACTGCACACCCAGCCAGCATCTCCGCACATTTCACCGGCAGGTCACGCAAGAATGGCAAGCCGAATATCACCAGAATACCCGCAATGTTGAACAGCAAGTGAACCAGTGCAATTTGCAGTGCAAAGACAGCATTTGCACCGGTCACAGCGGTGGCTGCCAGCAGCGCAGTGATACAGGTACCGATATTGGCACCCAGGGTAAACGGATAAACCTGACGCACTGAGAGCACATTGGTACCGACCAGCGGCACAATCAGGCTGGTAGTGGTCGACGAGGACTGAACCAGAATAGTAACCAAAGTGCCGGAAGCAATACCGTGGATAGGACCGCGACCAATCGCACCGTTCAGGACTTCACGGGCTTTGCCTACCATCAGCTTTTTCATCAGCTTGCCCATAACGGTAATAGAGACGATGACCAGCGCAATACCGAACAGCACCAGTGCGATACCGCCCAATGAGCCCGGCAGGATGTCAAATACTGATTTCGCGCCATTTACCAAAGGCTTGGTCAGTGGTTTGATGAAGTTGAAGCTTTTCAGGCTGAGGTTATCCGCCTGCATCAGCGGTGATACCAGCCAGGCAGAAATCTTTGCCAGAAAGCCTGTCATTATTTCGAGAGGAAGGAAAATCACTACCGCGAAAAGGTTGAAGAAATCATGAACGGTAGCGGCAGTGAAAGCGCGGCGGAACTCATCTTTACAGCGGGCATGGCCAAGACTGACCAAGGTATTGGTGACCGTAGTTCCTACATTGGCACCCATGACCATGGGTATCGCCATCTCAACAGGCAAGCCACCGGCAACCAGACCAACGATAATGGATGTAACAGTACTTGAAGACTGGATAAGTGCTGTACCAATGATGCCTATCATCAGGCCCGCAACGGGGTTGGAAGCAAACTCGAACAACTCTTTGGCGTGGTCGCCTGCTGCCCATTTAAAGCCGCTGCCAATCATGGAGACGGAGACCAACAACAGATACAGCATGCCGATCAGTGTCACCCACTGTAGCGCGCGTTTTGGCGTATCGGACTGGCGTCCTTGTAGTGCATCAGACTGGATGCTCATAACTCACTTCCTGCTAGTAATGATTTCAGTTCGAAGCGGATACTATTAACGCAATGTGACAGTAATATTACTGAACGGTGCTTTATGACGTTTATTTGAACCCAATATGTACAGTTTATGACCGACAATTGATTTTCAGGCCTTCCTCCCCGCCCAAGCGAAAAACTGGCACGCCGTTAAGATACATAGAGTTATAAACAATCCCGCAATGTCGATCGTGGGGGTTGGGTCAAATCAAAAAATTCACAGAAAATGGCCAAAACAAGGCAAAAGAATCATCGCGAGGCAGCTCATGCCGATCGATTCAACAAGTGAAAAATTAATCGACAACTATGTCTCATAATTGATTCCATTCTTTGCCAGCTCTGTCCGAACCTCCCTATCCAGTTCCCTCCTCTTCCCACACAAGGTGCTGATTTTCAGCCGATCAACAATCCAAACTCCCATATGCGAGACACCTGCCTCATCAAGCCGCCAAGTGAAACACATAACGATTCATTTCGTATCGTTTTAGCTAAAAACTTGCAAAAACCACAATGTTAGTAAAATGATAAATATCGTATCGTTATTAACGATAGATTTACATTTTGCCCATTGGGGCACCTTACGACAGAGGTATTGAGTAATGAGAAGTAACTGGTTAAAAGGACAGAATAAAGTCACATCCGCACTGCTTGCCGGTGTGATTGCAGCCGTACTTTCAGCGCCGTCCATTGCTGAGGAAAAAATCCGCTGGAAAGTTCAGGCAGTCTTTGGCACCCACCTCCCTGCTCTGGGCGATCCGATCAAACTCGTCGCTGAGCAAATCGACCGTGCTACCGATGGCAATATCAAATTCAAGGTTTACGAGCCGGGCAAACTGGTACCGCCTTTCGGTATCACGGAAGCCATCAAAAACAAGCAGATCGACGCCGGCTATACCTGGCTGGGTTACGACCAGGGCAAAATTCCAGCGGCAGCACTCTTTGCCGCTGTCCCATTCGGCATGGAACCTTGGGAATACGCAACATGGTGGTATGAAGGTGAAGGTCAGAAACTGGCCGAGGATCTTTATGCAAAACACGGCGTTCACCCTGTGCTATGCAGCGTGATTGGCCCAGAGACAGCAGGCTGGTTCACCAAAGAAATCAATTCACTGGATGATTTTAAAGGGCTGAAAATCCGCTTTGCCGGTATCGGCGGTAAAGTGCTGCAAAAAGCCGGTGCTTCCGTCACCGTATTGCCCGGCGGTGAAATTTTCCCTGCACTTGAAAAAGGCGCTATCGATGCGTCTGAGTTCTCCATGCCAGCTATCGACAGCTTGATGGGCTTCGATAAAGTCGCCAAGAACAACTACTTCCCCGGTTGGCACCAAACCTTTACTGCCTCACACCTTGTGGTGAACAAAGATGTGTGGGATGCCCTCTCTGATTCAACCAAAGCCACCATCGACATGGCCTGCACAGCCGGCACGTTCCGCGCCCTTACCCGTGGAGAATCGCTACAAGGTGATGTAATGGCGAGCTTTCCAGCCAAAGGCGTAACCGCAAGAACGCTGAACCCTGAACTGCTGCAAGCACTGAACACCCTTTCTACCGAAGTGATGGATGAGATCGCCGCATCGGATCCGGATTTCAAACAAATCTACGAATCCCAGCAGCAATTCCGCGACAACTACAAAGAGTGGAAGCAGAAAGCTTACCTGCCACGCAACTTTGAATAATTTCCATCACCACTGAAAAAGGAAAACCCTGCTCCCCCGCCGGAAACGGCAGGGGATGCTTTCAGGGCTGGAGGCGCTATGCAAGACAAACTTCCCAACAATACCGTAACGCTGCCGGAAGAAGCAGCGACAGATACCTTGCCGGAAACACGCTTATCCCGCGCACTGGATACATGCCTGCTGCACCTTGGTAACGCCTTTTCCTGGGTGTGGGTAGTGCTGATGCTGGTGATCATCACCAATGTACTGATGCGTTACCTGCTCGGAGAAGGGCGGATCGAATTTGAAGAGTTGCAATGGCATTTATATGCCCTCGGCTGGTTGGTGGGGCTTTCCTACTGCATGGTCACAGACAGCCATGTGCGGGTAGATCTGTTACGCGACAAATTTTCACCCACCACCAAAGCCTGGATTGAAATGCTGGGGCTGATATTCCTGCTCCTCCCTTTTCTTGTGCTGGTGTGTTGGTACGGCCTGCCGTTTGTTCTCTATTCCTGGGAACTGGGTGAAGTCTCTGCCGCGCCCGGTGGCTTGCCATATCGCTGGTTTATGAAAGGTGCGCTGGTGTTTGCCTTTTTGCTGCTGGGGTTTGCCTGCCTTTCACGCCTCAGCCGTGTTTTCACCCTCCTATTTCTCTCACCAAGGCGAACAACTCAGGCTGCGGTGCACACCAGCTCTGGACACGGGGAGTAATGACCATGGAAATCAATGAAATCCTCGTGCTGATCATGTTCAGCCTGTTTATCTTCCTCTTGTTTACCGGGTTTCCCGTCGCTTGGGTGCTGTGTGGTATTTCCCTGATTTTTATTCCCGTCGCCATGCTGGCAGACGAATGGTTTGATGCCTTTATCGGGATCGACTGGAATTATGCGTCGCTCGTTGTTCCGCGGATGTGGGACATCATGACCAACTGGGTGTTGGTGGCTTTGCCCATGTTTATCTTTATGGGACTGATGCTCGACCGCTCCGGCACCGCAGAAGATCTGATGGGCAATCTGGTTCGCCTGTTTGGACGGGTACGTGGTGGACTTGCGGTAACGGTAACCTTTGTGGGTCTGCTGCTCGCAGCCTCCACAGGGATCATCGGTGCCTCCGTGGTTCTGCTGGCCGTACTCGGCATGCCAATGATGATGCGTGATGGCTACAGCAAAGAACTCGCCTGCGGGACTATTGCCTCAACCGGCACCCTTGGCATTCTGGTGCCGCCCAGCATCATGCTGGTAATGATGGGCGACCGGATTGGTGTTTCGGTCGGAGACCTGTTCCTTGGCGCGGTTTTCCCTGGCCTGATGCTCGCAGCCTTTTATGTGGCTTATATCCTGATCATCGGTTTCACACGTGCCGATATGGCACCGGTGTCTGACGATGCGGAACCTATCAGCATGCGGGTGATATTCAGTGCACTTCGCGCAGCCTTGCCAACGGCGGGACTGATCATCGCAGTGTTGGGCTCCATCTTTATGGGTATTGCCACACCGACGGAAGCCTCCGGAGTCGGTGCATTGGGCGCGACCTTGCTTGCAGCGATGCGCGGACGACTGACACTGGATGTACTGCGCTCAGTCGGCAGGGAAACCACCAAAACCACCGCCTTTATCTTTGCGCTAATTATCTGCGCGACAGCATTCTCCCTTGTCCTTCGCGGCCTGGGTGGCGATGAACTGATAGAAAAAGCCCTCACCAGCCTGCCATTTGGCCCTCACGGCATCGTGATTGCGATTCTGTTTGTCACCTTTATCCTCGGTTTTTTCCTCGACTGGATTGAGCTTACGCTCATCATCCTGCCGCTGGTCGCCCCGGTTGTCAGTGCCATGGGGTTTGATCTGGTGTGGTTCGCCGTGCTGTTTGCGGTCTGCCTGCAAACGTCCTTCCTGACTCCGCCGGTAGGCTTTGCCCTTTTCTATCTCAAAGGCGTGGTGCCGCCCGGGATCAACCTGTTCCACATCTACCGCGGTGTCGTGCCGTTTATTTTGTTGCAACTGCTGGGTCTGGCGCTCGTGTTCTGGATGCCTTCCATCGTCACCTGGTTGCCATCAACCGTGTACTCACCCTGACCTTAGGTTCAACACATTGATTTGCTTAATTTAAATAAGGAGCCCATATGTCACATTCAATTATCCTTCCCCGCCTGATGGAAATCGGCGACGGGGCAATCGTTAAACTCCCGGCCATGGTGCGCGCGCTGGGGTGCAGCCAGCCACTGATCATCACCGACAAAACCATGGTGGCGTTGGGTCAGGGGGAGCGGATTACGTCGCTGCTTGCAGAGGAAGGTTTCGCAACACAGATCTTCGATGACACCATTCCAGAACCGACAGATACCTCTATAGAGGCAGGCGTCAACGCTATCCGGTCAGGCAACTTTGATTGCCTGATTGCCCTGGGCGGCGGCAGCGTGATAGACAGTGCCAAAGCCATGGCTGTGCTGGCAGGTGCGGGTGGGAAAATGCGCGACTATTGCTTTCCGCGCATTGTCAGTGAACCGGTTATTCCCCTTATCGCGGTGCCGACAACCGCTGGAACAGGGTCTGAAGTTACCCGTTTTACCATCATTACCGATGCAAGGAACGATGAAAAAATGCTCTGCGTCGGCCCATCGTTTATGCCAACAGCAGCCCTGGTTGACCCGGAGCTGACCCACTCGCTGCCGACCCGAATGACTGCAGACACGGGCATTGATGCGCTCACCCACGCCATCGAGTCGTATGTCAGTCGTAAAGGTAACCCGTTCAGCGACTACAACGCCTTGGAGGCGATGCGTCTAATCGCACCGAACCTTCGCCGCGTTTGTAAAAATGGAGGAGATACCCATGCACGCGCTGACATGATGCTGGGTGCAACACTTGCCGGTATTGCCTTTTCAAACGCATCGGTGGCACTGGTGCATGGAATGAGCCGTCCCATTGGCGCCCTGTTCCACGTTCCGCACGGACTCTCAAACGCCATGTTGCTGCCATCCGTGACTGCATTTTCGATTCCCGCCGCTTCTGCACGCTATGCGGATTGCGCCCGCGCTATGGGCGTTGCGGACATCACCGACGGCGACCAGGATGCCTGCCAGAAACTGCTGGAAGAACTGCACGCCCTGAATGCTGATCTTGATGTCCCGACGCCGGAAGCATTCGGCATCGCAAAGGAGGCGTTTTTCAGTGCCATGCACACCATGGCAAACCAGGCGATGGCATCCGGCTCGCCGGGCAACAACCCGCGCATTCCCAGCATTGAAGAGATGATTGGCATCTACTCAGGTCTCTGGGAATAAATGGTAGAAATATGAGACAGATGGTGTGTGAATGTGAGCCAGCTATTACACGCACACCGTTATTCTCCGGTTTGAGGTGTCATTAACTTATACTCTGATTATCTGCCTTCAAGGCAGGTGTAACCTAAAAACACTGTTCAGGTACAGGGATGACAACAGAAAAACGAGAAAAAGCCTCCTCCATTGCCCGTGTGCTGGAAATCATTGAAGCCATTTCCTGCGCCGAGCGACCGCCCAGCCCGGCGGAACTTTCCCTCATGCTGGATATTCCCAAGCCGAGTATTCATCGTCTGCTGCAGCAACTGGAGCGGGACGGTTTTGTACAGACCAATATGCGTGGCAACCTGATCCCCGCCAAAAGGCTGCATGACATGGCGCTGGGCGTTTTGCACACCACCCATTTCAAGGCATTGCGTCAGGCCATTTTGCAAAAGCTGGCTGATGAAATTGGCGAGACATGCGGTATTTCGCTGCCAAATGGGATCGATATGATCTACTACGATCGCATACAGACCAACTGGCCATTACAGATCAACCTGCCGGTTGGCAGCAACACGCCCGTCTGGTGTACCGCCAGTGGAAAGCTGTATCTCAGCACCTTGACCAAACGCCGACGCCAGCGCCTGATCAATAACCTGACGCTGGAGCAATTGGCCAGAAACACCATTACCGACCCCATCTTGCTGGAGCGGGAACTCACTGGTATTGCTGAACGGGAACTGGGGGTTGATAACGAAGAGTTTATCGACGGCATGGTGGCGATCTCTGTCCCTATCTACAACGAGCAAGGACAACTCCACGCCTGCCTGTTTACCCACGCGCCGGTGCTGAGAACGTCTCTGGACGACTTGCTGCAATTCGAGCCACACCTTCGCCGTGCAGCCATGGAGCTGGAATCCCTGATGCGTGAAGGTTAAACCCTGTTGTTGAAGAATGCTGACGGTATTGGTTTCAAAGTATCTTGAAACCAATACTTTTGCGCCCTATCACCCGCCACTCCCTTTCATCTCAAACACCACCCTGCTCACTTCCCAGTGCGATATTTATCTCTTTAAATACAAATAGATAAGCCAAGAAACCGGGACATCCCCAGCGAGCAAAACGTTAATTTTCTTTTGTCTCAACAATGACTCACCTCAAAACTGGCAAGACAGAAATGACGTCCTACGATCTATATCGATACATGAAGTATCAATTTGACAGTAAGTGGTATCGTCAATCATCGAAAAAGGGAAAAGTTCTCATGAAAAAGATTGTTTTTGGCTCATTCGCCATTTTGGTGAGCTTGTCTTCGCAGAACGTTCTGGCTACAACGCAGGAAGAGTTGGGAAATATCGGGTCTTATGTGGATTCCGTGCTCCACCCCAATATGACCAATACAACCAACACCACGGGTAATACCTACAAAACCCACCAGCCCCCTTCCGTGACTCAAGCAGGCAATGCATTGCACTATCTGGCATTCTCTGAATATGTGTACAAAAGTTGGGGTGCTCCACGCGGTTGGCAACTAACAGAAAGCGTGCACGACAGCAGTACCGGATTTCATGCTGCGGTCTTCACCAATGGCAGTAACGCTGTTATCGCCTTTCGCGGCAGCGAGCTGGGTACCTCTGACTGGGTGACCAACGGCATTATGGCTTCTGGTCAGGTGCCACCGCAGTACCGCTTTGCCATTTCAGAATCCGCGCGTCTGGCAAACAAATACCGTCAATATTCCATTCACTACACAGGCCACAGTCTGGGTGGTGGACTGGCAACCGTCGCCGCCATTCGCACCGGTAAGCCAGCCACGGTATTCGACGCATCCGGTGTCGGTGATGCTGTGCTAAATGAAATCAAACAGGCAATGCGCAGCGCAGGGTTGTCAGACAACCAATGGGTGAGCAATGCCGGTGGCATTACCAACTTCAATCTGGAAGGAGAGTTTGTATCCGATGGTGACGGCCAGCAGGATGCCGATGTGATTGGTGTGGATTCAAAACAGTATGGCGACATTTTCTACCTTTCTGCTTCGCGCTTTACGCCACTGTTTTTCCTCGATACTGGCTTAACCCGCCATTTCACGACGCCCATTAAAGAGGAACTGCAGTTCCTGTCGCAACCGGTTTACCGGAGTGATTACAACGATCTCACCAGTATTGATAACGACATTGATAGCTTCAGGGCGCTGTTTTATATCGACTGGACTGACGACACCCTGGATTTGATGGCATGGCAAGCAGAATACGCCATTAACTCCTTCCCCAGCTTGCTGGAGGATTTGTAACGATCCCGATGAAGTTGGCGAGGGATTAAAAAAGCCCTCAACCGTTAAGGTTGAGGGCTTTTTCTTTTCGATATTCGATGCGCCATTTGACAATCAGGCTAGGGGGAACCTTAAAGTCAGGCAGCGCGCGCCACAAACGCTTTAGTTCGCGCGTTTTGCGGGTTACCGAAAATCTGCGACGGCGGGCCCTGTTCCACAATCACGCCGCCTTCCATAAAGATCACCTTGTCAGCAATCTCACGGGCAAACTGCATTTCGTGGGTCACCACAATCATGGTCTGCTTTTGCGCAGCCAGCTGTTTCATTACCGACAGCACTTCATCAACCCATTCAGGGTCAAGTGCCGATGTCGGCTCATCAAACAGGATCACTTCACCTTTGCAAGCCATGGCACGCGCAATACCAACGCGCTGCTGCTGACCGCCGGAAAGCTGCGCCGGGTATTTGTCCAGATGCGCTTCCATACCCACACTGACCAGCAATCTCCGTGCGGTTGTCAGCGCTTGAACGCGGGGCTCTTTCCAGACAGTGATCAGGGATTCAGCCACGTTTTCCAGGGCGGTTTTATTCGCAAACAAGGCATAACTTTGAAATACAAAGCTGCTTTGTTTACGCAACTGGTGGATCTCACGTTTGGATACGTTGTTCGCACTCACGCGCACATCGCCAATCTGGATCTCGCCACCGCTCGGCGTTTCGAGGAAGTTCAGGCATCGCAGCAGGGTCGATTTACCGGTGCCCGATGGGCCGATAATTGCCACGATTTCGCCCTGTTTAACATCAAGGTCAATGTGCTTTAGCACCTCGACCTCGCCAAAGCGCTTGCTCAAATTTCTCACTTCAATCATCGTGCATACGCCTTGTTCATTCTCTTTTCCATCACCGACTGAACCTGGGTGAATGCCACCACCACCAGCCAGTAAATCAGCGCAACCGCCAGGAAGGCTTCAAAGAATTTAAAGCTGGATGACGCTTCCATTTGCGCCTTCGCCATGATTTCCGCCACGCCCAACGTAAATGCCAGCGACGTACTTTTGATCATGTCGATGAAATAGTTCATCAGTGATGGCGTTGCTACGCGCGCTGCCTGAGGCAGCACAATGCGTCGCATCGCCTGAAGCTCTGTCATGCCGACACTGAGGCTCGCTTCCATCTGGTTTTTGTCGATACCGAGGATCGCACCGCGGATACTCTCAGCCATGTAGGCCGAGAAATGGAGCGACAAACCCACCACCGCAGCGGTGAATGCATCCATGCCGACAAACGCCGGGAAGACTTGTGGCAAGCCGTAATAAAGTAAAAAGAGTTGAACCAGCAGTGGTGTACCCCGGAAAAACGAGATATACACGGCAACAACTGTATCCAGCACTTTCACCTTGAACACCCTGACCAGTGCCAAAAACACTGACAACACGAGCGCTGCCACAAAGCCAATCAGTGACATTTCCAGAGTTATTCCCAGATACTTCACCAGTATCGGGAACAACTCCAGCATGTAGTGAAAATCAAAACCGTTCATTCACGCCGCTCTTACTGCGTAATGTCAGCGTCAAACCACTTCTGGGAAATCGCGCTGAGGGTGCCGTCAGCTTTCATTTCAGTCAGAGCGTTATCCACTTTGGTTTTCAGTGCCAGCTGTTCTGGCGTATTCAAAAACGGCATTGCGTTTTCGATGGTTTCAAACGGTTCGCCTGCCAGTTGCAGCGGCAGACCGGATTTCTGGATCAGTTGCGCGGAAGATACGCGGTCCATGACGAATGCATCGGTACGACCCAGCGCCACATCCTGCTCAAAGCCTGAGTCATAAGTGATGATGTTGATGTCACCGGCTTTGTCATAGTTGCGCAGCAGTTGTTCGAAGTTGCTGCCAAGGTTAACCGCAACTTTCTTGCCTTTCAGATCGTCGATACCTTCGATATCGTCACGCCCTTTTCGTACCACAACCTGTGCGCCGTCTACCACGTAAGGCACAGAAAATGCGTATTTGGCTTTGCGCGCATCAGTGATGGTGATCTGGTTGCTGATGGTGTCGATGTGACCCGCTTCCAGCATGCCAAACAGACCGGAGAAGTTTGAAGTAACAAACTCCACATTGAAGTCGGCGCGCTTACCAATTTCATTCCACACATCAATTTCGAAGCCTTGCAGCTCATCCATTTTCACAAAAGTGAACGGGAAATAGCGGCCAGACATACCGACTTTAACGTCTTCCTGTGCCAGTGAAGCGGTAGAGGTGACGCTGGCAGCCAGTGCAATTGTCGCTACCAGTAATTTTTTCATTGAACGCATTGTTACTACTCCATGATCGTTATCTCGACATCGCCACAAACTGCATAAACACAGACGCTGGTGGGCGCTTCTCTTTATGGCGCTCAATGTAACGCAGTTGTTTTTTTGGGATAAATAACAAATCGTTCTATGTAATACTCTGCAAATGAGAGCAAATTTAGAGAGATTAGCCGCACTGTTTAAAATTTGTTCGTTTTTTATCCTGTCAGATACTCCCTCAAAAAAAGATCCGAAAAGATAAAAATAAATCACCCCCTATCGCTCCCCGCCCGTTTATAGCCAAAAACCAGTTAACAAAGGACGGGAACATGAAACGCAATCAAATCACATTGGCAATCATCGCTTCGCTGACCCTAATGGTAGGATGCTCGGAATCCAACACGGCGGAAAGTGCCAAAACAAACCGCACTGAAACAGCGGTGATCGAACCGCAGATCACCCCAGCCGTTGTTGAAGAAACGGTAGTGCCTGTAATGCAAATGGAAAAAATGGGCAGAGTCGCCCTGTCGCGTGCTTTGGGCGATCAGGTGTTTGTCTCCATGCCGATGCCTTATCCCCGGGAGCATTATCAACCTGAGAACCGCGACAGCTACCTCGATACGCCCAGCAACGGCATTCATTTAGTGACAACGTCACCTTTGTCGACCTTTTCTGTCGATGTCGATACCGGCAGCTACGCCAATGTGCGCAGTTACCTCAAGATGGGGAACAAGCCACCGCCGGACGCGATCCGTGAAGAAGCCTTCATCAACTACTTTGATTACAGCTACCCCACACCAGTGACCAAAGTGCAGCCTTTTTCCGTCAGCACTGAGCTTGCCCCTGCGCCATGGAACGAAAGCCGCCAGCTACTGCGCATTGCATTGAAAGGCTACGACATTCCGGTCAACGAGCGAAAACCGTCGAACCTGGTGTTTCTGGTCGATGTATCAGGCTCAATGAGCGATCCCAACAAATTGCCCCTGCTGGTACAAAGCCTGTCCCTGATGGTGAAAAACCTCACCGCCGATGACAAAGTCAGTCTGGTCACGTATGCAGGGCAATCCTCCGTGGTGCTGGAGCCCACGAAAGGCGACGACGCGCAGACCATTCTAGCAGCACTAAAAAGCCTGCAGGCTGGCGGCGGCACCTATGGTGAAAGCGGGATCAAACTGGCTTACCAGCAGGCACAGAAGGGCTTTATCAAGGAGGGGGTTAACCGGGTGATCCTCGCGACAGATGGCGACTTTAATGTGGGTGTGACCGATTTGGATGCGCTGAAAAATCTGGTTGAGCAGGAGCGGGAAAAAGGCATCTCCCTGACCACATTGGGTGTTGGCCGGGGCAATTACAACGACGGCATGATGGAGCAACTGGCAAACATTGGTGATGGCAACCACGCCTACATCGATACCCTCCATGAAGCGCAAAAGGTACTGTTGCGCCAGATGAGCGGCACCCTGCAAAGCATCGCGGAAGATGTAAAAATCCAGGTCGAATTCAACCCGGATACCGTCAAGGAATACCGCTTGATTGGCTACCAAAACCGTCAGTTGCGCGATGAAGACTTTAACAATGACAAGGTAGATGCCGGAGAAATCGGTGCCGGACACACCGTCACCGCCCTTTACGAGATCACTCTGGCGGGCGAACAGGGTCAAATCGATGACCTGCGCTACCAGCCAACCAAGGAGGCTTCCGCGGGATTTGGCAGTGAACTGGCGCAGGTAAAAGTACGATACAAACTGCCTGGCAGTGAACAAAGCAAACTGACCACGCAATTGGTCAAAGCCAACGCGGGCGCGACAGAATTTAAAACAGCCAGCAGCGATTTTCAGTTTGCTACCGCTGTTGCCGCCTTTGCGCAGAAACTCAAAGACAATCACTACGTGGATGGTTTAGCCTACAGTCAAATTGCTGATATTGCGCGGGATAACCGCGGAAACGACCCTTACAACTATCGCGGCGAATTTATTAGCCTGGTGGAAATCGCGCAGAATCTTTGATGAGCCATCTTTAAAATATATCCATGGATAACCAAACCGACGAAACATTGATGGTGCAATTCAGCAAAGGCGACCAGCGCGCCTTTGCTGCCCTGTATCAGCGCCATAAAAACCCGCTTTACCGCTACTTTGTGCGGCAATTGGGCGCAGCCAACCATGCCCGCGCGGAGGAGTTGTATCAGGATGTCTGGTACCGGGTCGTCGATAAACGGGAAAATTATCAGCCGACGGCGAAGTTCACGACATGGCTTTACCATATTGCCCACAATTTGGTGATTGACGAACACCGTAAAATGGTCTCGTCCAACGCCTATATCCAGTCGCTGGATGACGATCACAGTGACCATCCTGATTGGGACGGCGACAAGAAAACCGCTATTAAACACTGCATGGGACTGCTTGCGCCTTTGCAACGCGAGGCGTTTTTGCTGCGCCATGAAGCCGGTTTCGAACCCACCCAGATTTGTGACATTGTCGGCGCTAAAGCTGAAGCGGTGAAAACCCGGTTGCGCTACGCCATGGATCAGCTTCGCCAGTGCCTGACGAAAAAACTTGGAGAGAGAGAATGACAGCGCCATTCAAAGATGAAGACATCGTCGCGCTGTACAAGGAAAGCGCGACAGAATCGCCCAGTGCCGAACTGGATAACACCATACTGGATTACGCCAAGCAGCAATCACGCCGAAAACGCCAATGGTGGCGATATGTCGGGCTTGCTGCCACTGTGGGCTTTGTGGCCTTGCTTGCACCGTGGAAATGGGCCGATAAAACCCTGCAAACACCTGCGGAGATAGAGCTTCGAAGTGCACCTGCGATGATTCAATCCGATGCTGCACCAAAGCGCCAGGTCGGGGAAATGCAGTCCTTCGAATTACACGCAGAGGATAGCAACGAGATGATGCGCTTTGACCGGGTCAGCCCGGAGGCGGCCAAATCAATGGCAGAGGATAAAGCGCTACCGGTCAACAATCCGTTTGCCGATGTGGAGGCACTGCTCGCCAAAGGCGAAACAGCCGAAGCGAGAGCGCTGCTCAAGCAGAAACTGGATGCAGAGCCTGCACTGAAAGCGCAGTTGCCAATGCACCTCAAACAGCTGCTTGAGAGCAAAGAATAGTCTGCAGCAACTCATACTCGGTCTTACACATCCACTGGTTAGTCACGACGAGATCACACAATCGGTCTGCTTAAACCGAAATTCGGGATGGGACAGAAACGAGTTGGAGGGCGTGCACGCAAGTGTCTACTTCGGATAAATTCTGGTTGGGGAAAGCGAAGTAGACGGCTTTGATGTTCGAAAACATTGGCTGCTAACGCAGCCAAAAGATGGCTATTGCCTATTGACCGGAGAAGGGCTCATATTTGTTATACGCCCAGTCACAGGTTTCAATGGATGATGTTATCAACAGGCCTGTTAATTCAGGACTTCAAACTTACAAGCTAAACATTCATTCCCTTCGACGTACTCAGAGAACCAATACTGTGAGTCATTCACCTCACGGTAAGTCGCAAGACTATATTGCTGAGAGAATCGGTACTTCAATATGATAAGCCTGCGGCACTTAGGCGGCCATTCCGCTTTATCTAAAATGACATTTCTATTAGTCAGTTCTGACTTTAAAATCTCGTTCAAAAACACGCTTTCGAACATTTAAGTTGTCCTCATGGCATATAACGTTGCAATAACGGGCGCTTACCAAACCTCCCAAAACCGCTTTAATCCTTTGTATTCACAATACTTTGAAAAACTGCCGCGTTGACAAAGCGTCCCTCGTTCATTGCCTTGTTATAGGGAATTTCTCAGAGATAATCGACCGAGCTAAAGTCTGAAACATACCCGTAGATCCTATATCCATCTTCAGTAACAGAGCCTGCCACATGGACATTTTTTAGAGCATTCAGAACTAGTGAACGTTGAGGTTCGCCATCCACTTTGATTTCAACCCACTCAATATCTGAATAATTGTCGTCTGCAAAATGATAGCACCAGTCACCGTCCCAATTTGACTGATAGCCAGTTGAGAGAATTTTGACTTTCCACTGAGGACTAGCTGTGCCTAAACAAGACATTGCCTTTCGAAGTTCTCGCCATTTGGTGTTGTTCATAACTGATATCATGAAAACTGACTTACCTATAACGCCCGGCTCACCGAGCAAATTTCTGATGGCGGCTTTTTTGCCACGTAAAAAAGGTGACAGCGAAAATTTGTCCGTTACAGCCACTTGTTATGGCTGGACTTTGCCCATACCTACCCATTGCACTTTAAATGCTTGTTCTTTTTTTACGTGATCAGTTACCAAAACGCCAATGGCAATTACAAATTGGTCTCCCGAGTTGAAA
This sequence comes from Enterovibrio paralichthyis, assembly GCF_019209835.1. Taxonomy (NCBI): domain Bacteria; kingdom Pseudomonadati; phylum Pseudomonadota; class Gammaproteobacteria; order Vibrionales; family Vibrionaceae; genus Enterovibrio; species Enterovibrio paralichthyis. The sequence goes on from NZ_JAHUTS010000006.1 coordinate 32,340, forward strand.
CCATTAAAGTCCTTAAACCGCGGTACCAACGTAGCATTATTAAGTGTGTACTTCGTTACGCCAGGCTCCCAATACGCTGTAAATTGATGCTCATTATCGATTATGAGTTGAATTGCGTTTGGTTCATTTGATTCTTGCCCTGGGATAGCCGGAAATTTATAACCTGAAGCATCTAGCTCAACTTCAATAGCTGGTTTTATTGCGTAGTATTCGCCCACTTGACCTTCGGCCAACCCCATTTGGATATGCTGTTCATCAACTGTAATTACTTGCATTCCTTCCGCACTCGCAGTGACTGAGGCAATACCAAACAAATATGCTAGAAATTTCTTCATGACTCTCCTTTTGGGCCATAACGATCAGCATCAGCGGCGGCGCAGTCGTCCGCTGCATGCTGTTGTTAGGCCGCTGTCTATGCTCATACTCATTTCATTGAAGCCACGACCGAAACAAGCGTCCCGCCTTCGCACGCGGACGTGGAAGGACTGCACCACCGCCACCAGTAGGCGAAAGACTCTGATTCAGTCCCAGTGCCGTACAGTAGAGCAAACACCCGTTGAAGAAGAATAGAGCCCAATCAAGCCACCCGGCATCCTTCGCCACGATCACATTCAGCACGGCGATGGCCTGAGAGAAAATGAACGCGGTTATCTTGGGCTTAAGCCCAATGAAGTTGTGAAGGGCGGTGGACACCGCCACGACCATTGCGGTAGCGGTCGCGACACTCGCAATGCTCGTAGGAGAGAAGAATGATTCAGTCATGGCATGATTCCTCGGTTGGGCGCGGTAGTGTGGACGAACGCTGCAAGGATCTGTCTAGCTAACGCTATCGTCGCGTCGTCTCCAGCGGTTTTACTCCAGAGACGTCTAGACCTCTCATAGGCGTGGGGGTGAGTATCCTCGAGTTCTTGCGGATGAAAGAGTTCAATAAGCAGCGCCAGATGAAAGAACATGTGGGGAGCAGCTACGTGCATGGAACGAATAATAGGGTCCTCGTGATGTGCGCATTCGTGCTGCAAATAGGTAGGTAATGTGGCGCGGTACAACTCGAGGCCAAGGGCGTCGGCAGAGAACTCGACCTCGTGAGACGTCTTGAAGGTCTTTCCGTGGCCGAGTACGTGGCCAAGTTCGTGTGCGAGCACCCACGATTCAAGCATCTCCGTCAGTGCCAGTGCTGCCTTCAAATGCGGAGCCGATCCAAGCTGCAGAGGACTCCGATGCTGGTCCGTGAAGATTGCTTCTAAGTTGTTAGTGAACTCAGTGCGAGCGAATCGTTCATCGAATACCGGCCCCACACGCTCGTCACCGAAACGGAACGAGCATGCACCGATAAAGAGAACGGCCGTTCTGTAGAGGAAGAGTGCGAGGCCGCGATGGAGAAGGACCAGGTGCCCGGAGCCCGTGGGCAAGTAAGCAGCATTAAACGAAGCTCGCGGGACTTCGCCGACGTACCGGTCTTATGGGGACAGACACTATAAGAAAAGCACAAATCTGTCATTTTCATCATTCCAAAATCCTGCTCTAACTCTCGGTAATCTAAGCTGAAATCATTTCGCTGCCACGCTACTTTCAAATCATTGTGAATCTTCATACATGACGGCAGACATAATGACGAAAGCGCGTTCATCCCTTATCTCTATTGACGCCACGCCTTATTATCATTGCGTGTCACGCTGTGTGCGTCGTTCTTTTCTTTGTGGTGTTGATGAATCAGCGGGAAAGAGTTTTGAGCATCGCCGCGGATGGATTGAGAAGCGGATGTTGGCGCTATCCCAGGCTTTCTGCGTTGATGTGTGTGCGTACGCCATTATGAGCAATCACTACCACGTTGTGCTGCACATCAATACCGACAAAGCGAATGCACTATCGCCTTTGGAAGTTGCAGAGCGGTGGTTGGCGTTTCATCAAGGGCCAACTTTAATCCAACGTTGGTTGCAAGGTAGTGAACTGTCAGACGCTGAAACAGCCCGTTGCCTTGAAATAGTGGAATGCTGGCGTGGACGCTTAACCTCCATCAGTTGGTTTATGCGGCTCCTTAATCAGCATATTGCAGTGGAAGCCAATCGGGAAGATGGGTGCACCGGGCACTTTTGGGAGGGGCGGTTTAAAAGCCAGGCGTTATTGGACGAAAAGGCGTTGGCTGCTGCGATGGCCTACGTTGATTTGAATCCCGTTCGTGCCGCTATCGCAGAGACGCCAGAACAATCAGAACACACTTCCGTCAAAGCTCGAATCGAAGCACTTAGGAAAGAACAAGCAACTGCGCCTTTTCTGTTTCCTTTTGTTGGCAACCCAAGAAAAGAGATGCCTGCTGGACTGCCATTCCGGCTGATGGATTACCTGGAGTTGGTTGAATGGACTGGGCGGCAACTTCGCGATGACAAATCCGGCCATATTGATAATGCTTTGCCGCCTCTACTTGAACGATTAGGTTTGGAACCAGACAGTTGGCTTGATACCTGCACACGTATTGAGCGTGGAAATATCATTGGCACTTAAACGGCGATTCAAGCCGCCCTTCCTCATCTTAAACGACATCGGATATCTGGGCTGCGATTGCCCGACCACTAATTCAAACCCGCTAGCTAACTCAAAAACATGATCAGACGGACGTCTGAGCTTTGTGCTTTCTGCAATTCGCAAACTGACCGTCGTATTCCCCTTCATCACTGAAAAATAAACTCAATTTAATAGTTTGGCGGGCTGTAAACACCCGTTGAGGTATCTTCAAACTCTCCTGTTTTTGAAGTGCCTGTCCCATGTTTGATGGACGACTTTGTTTTTAGGGAGCATTGGCTGCTGCCGCAGCCAAAAGAAGGCTATCGCCTATTGACCGGAGAAGGGCTCATATGTGTTAGATTTTAGATCTCGAATCTATGCAAATACCTCGCAAAGACCCAACCAGTTTTATACTCTCCCGTGTCATCACACAAGTACTCAACCAGCACCCACCGTTTTGACTTTTCTATAAGCTTTACAGTTTTTCCGTTTTCGAGTTCATCGAGTATATCTGAATTAATTGTTGGTTCATTCCTAACATGTAGGATTGTAGCTACAACAAAACGATAATTCTTGAGGTCAGTTAAGTCGTACTCTTTCCGCGCCTCATTCACAATTAACTTAGGAGCTACCCTAGAGTTTGTATCACTAAATAGCTGTGACCAATCTTCGTAAAGTGGCATAGATAAATTGCAAAATACTCCAATCCAATAACTAAAAATGAGCCCAATGATCAGCTGCATTGAAGGCGGTTGATTATTGTACCAGTCTAAAATGCTACTGCTGCTCTCAAGTGCAGGAGCAGTGCTAAATTGAGTAACAGCGTCCTCGATGGCATCCGCATTGATTTCAAAGCCAATTTCAGCATTAGAGCTATCCAAAATTCCAGCTAAGTCCTGCTGTAATATGGAGCCTGACATTTCTCTTACTGCTTGGATAGCTGCGGAGTCATTTGCAACAAACATACGAGAAATCGAACTAGCTGCGATCAACGATGCAGCTTCTTGCATCGCAAACGATTTCAAATAGCCTCTTGCTTGCTTTAGAGCTGAAGACTCATAAAGCGACATTTGCTTTGCCACTTCACTCGCTTGCTTTAGAGCCGAAGACTCATAAAGCGACATTTGCTTTGCCACTTCACTCGCTTGCTTTAGAGCCGAAGACTCATAAAGCGACATTTGCTTTGCCACTTCGCTCGCTTGCTTTAGAGCCGAAGACTCGTAAAGCGACATTTGCTTTGCCACTTCACTCGCTTGCTTTAGAGCCGAAGACTCATAAAGCGACATTTGCTTTGCCACTTCGCTCGCTTGCTTTAGAGCCGAAGACTCATAAAGCGACATTTGCTTTGCCACTTCACTCGCTTGCTTTAGAGCCGAAGACTCATAAAGCGACATTTGCTTGGCCACTTCGCTCGCTTGCTTTAGAGCCGAAGACTCATAAAGCGACATTTGCTTTGCTACTTCACTCGCTTTAGTCAACGCTGACAATTCCTGTGAGGGCATCTGCTTTACCATATTATCAAAACTTAGTGCCTCAATCGTTTTTGAACTTTTACTACTTTCAGTCACTTTTTCACCAATAAACAGATGAACTCAAATAAAAATCTAACAATTTATTAGATCCCAAAGTGGGGTAATTAAACACCCCACTTTGGGATTTTTTGCGCATCCGCCGGACACCTTGACTTAGCATAAGCACATGTTTTTAATAGAGTATCATCATATATCCCAAAATCACGAACGAGAAATTACGACAAAGTGGGGTATTTCTACATACCTCACGACTGGCATTAGAAAATCTATAGAAAACTCTCGAGTTGAGACAGATAACGTTAGCTTTAGCTAGCAAGAAAAGGGGCATAAACGTGCCATAGCAGGTCGACCTGACACGAGTTGGGGCTGAGTCAACCCCATCCTAATCTTCCCCTTGAAAAAGGGAAGGGACTAAAAGCTGGAGGCGTATTTTGGAATGGGCAGAAGCAAGATAGCGGGGTCTGTCAGGTCTGATTAAATTGTGGTTTGCGAACTGACAGCTTGAGTCATGACTCATGCAAATAATCCGATACTTCAGTGAGTTGTTGGATCAGCTCCCTTGCTTCAATCTTGCACTCTGTCCACTATGCACCGCCTGACTCTGCAATCATGAGCTGTCTATATATCCGGCAGACCATCTTAAAAAGAACACAAATTGCCCCTGACATTCCCGCCTAGTCTTCCCTTGTTGTACACACATAAACAGCAAGGAGAAATGCCAATGAAACCAACCCTGCCAATAACTGCCTTGGCGATGCTACTCACCGCTCCAACACCAGCCCTGGCCCAGGATCCTTACCTGACGTCAAACACTGTCGTGGTGGATGCATATATTTCCGGTGACGAGCTGACAGAAACCAATACCGGCGCGATCAAAGTCGTCGAATACAATGAGACCGAAATCAACTATAACTTCGCCTTTGACACCACGTCTCATATGTTCACCGCCCCAACCAGCGGTTTGTACAACATTGATGCCCGCTATGCACAGCGTACCTGTGGTTTCAAATATCTCCTGCGCATCGGTATTTCATTGCCCAATGCCTTGCCCCCCGGCAGCAACGCATCCATTGGCCCGGTGACTTTTGCCAACAATGATACCGGTTGTTCGATTCCCGGCGTCGCCGCCGTCAACAGCATTATGTCTTTGGAACAAGGCGAAACCATTTTCATTCAGGGACGTTACCAGCGCGCACCTTATGACGTCTCTCCCTAGAACTACCAAAACCGTTATCAGAACCGGCTGGTTATCACCTTCCTCGGTTGCAACCTTTGCGGCTCACCGTTTGCCAGTTAATGACAGGCAACAAAAAAGGTCTGGCACTCGCCAGACCTTTTGGGGTTAAGCCATTACGGCTTCGGTGTTAGAAGCTGTCGTCATCAAAGCCACCAAAATCACCGGAATCACCGCCGCCATCACCGCCACCAAAACGGTTTGGATCATCGTCAGGATCGACATTGGCAAAGCTTGAGCCATCATCAAAGCCATTGTCGTTATCAAACCCTGCGTTACCGTCATCAAAGCCGGTATTCTGGTTCCAACCACCGCCTGTGTAATCCTGGGTGTAGCTGTCTGTCCCTTGCAGGAAGCTGCCGTTGTCACCGTTCGCCATGTCCTGTGAAGGATCTTGATCTGGCTGCATACCGTCCTGCTGGGCGTTGGGATCTTCAACAATGTTGTTATTGGTGATGTCCTCAACCACGGTTTCCCCGCGATCACCGCCAAAGAACATATGGCTCAAGGCACTGCCTGCCACCATACCTGCTGCCACACCCGCCGCGGTTTGCATAAAGCCGCCGAAGGCACTTGGACGGTAAGCCGGTTGTGGCGGTTGCGGTGGCTGTCTGTCACCGCCAAACATACGGCTGATGCTGCCGCGCTGTGATTCCTGACGGTAAAAGTCAGCATTGCGTTGCAGATAATCGTTACGCTCTTTCATCTCTTTGAGCGCCACTTCCTGCGCCAGAGCAACCTGGGTCAGTTTATAGACGATATCCTGTTGGCTGGCGATGCGGGAGGCAATCAGGTTTTCTGCAGCCGCATCTTTATTGCCGCTGGTGTTGTTGGCCAATTTGTCGGCGAGCTTTTCAATCAGCTCTTGCTCTTGTGGTGTCATGACTCTTCCTCCCTTTGTGGTGCAAAGGCTCTTTGTGTTTTGGATGGCAACATACGCCCAAATTCAGCGGACGGTAAGTGGCTAATCTAAGATTGCAAAAATATCTCATTTCACAACCACCACCCGTCCCTTTGATGTTCAAAGCATGGCAGTTCCCGTACACGCCGCCTGTTCAATATTGAGCCAGACACCCCGCTTGTTCTCATTGCTGTCATATAGCAGCCACCGAAACTTCACGTTTGTTAAGACAAAGTGTCAATTTTCCCTCCCACACTGGTTTTCGCCCTGAACATAACCCATAGGAAGAGAGCAATGAGCAAGGAAACGTTTGACGCTACCCGACGTAACCACAGCGGCAACAAACCTTTTGATGAGGTGTTGGAAGCGAACCTTTCACGACGCAGTGTGCTGAAAGGCGGTGTGGGTATTGGCGCGCTGACTGCCGTCAGTTCACTTGGCCTTTCCGGCTGTTTTTATCCCAACGTCTCCAAAGCCAAACTGAATTTTGAGTCTATTCCCGGTTCACTGACCGACGCCGTCGCCGTGTCTCCCGGCTACAATGCGCAAGTCCTCGCCCCCTGGGGAACGCCTCTGACTTCACAGGGCGCGACCTGGCTGGATGATGGCTCAAATACCGGGGATGACCAACTGAATGCGGTAGGTATGCACCATGACGGCATGCATTTCTTTCCGCTGAATGACAGCAATGACGACGGGCTGTTGTGCATCAACCACGAATACATTGACCAGAACGCCCTGCATCCGAATGGCGATACCATTGAAGATGGGCTGCGTCCTATCGTGGATGAAGTGCGCAAAGAAATTAATGCGCACGGTGTGAGCGTGGTGCGCATCCGTTTGGAAGATAACGTGTGGACAGTGGTCGACAGCGACCCACTCAACCGCCGTTATACCGGCGCGACAGAAATGGATATCTCAGGCCCGCTGGCGTACTCACCCTTGCTGGTCACCAAATATTCGCCGGAAGGTAATACGACACGCGGCACGCTGAACAACTGCGGCAACGGCTACACGCCATGGGGCACCTACCTGACTTGTGAAGAAAACTGGCCGGGTTATTTTGTGAATCGTGGTGAATTGACCGACGATCAGACCCGCATCGGTATTTCAACCCGTTCCACCCGCTACCGCTGGGATACGCTGGCAGGCAACGCGCAGGAAATCGACGATGAATTCGCCCGCTTTGATATTACCCCTTCTGGCAGTTCAGCCGATGAAGATTACCGCAATGAAGCCAACGGCTATGGCTATATCGTCGAAATCGACCCTTACACTGAAGCGTCCCGCGCCCGCAAACGCACCGCACTGGGTCGGTTCCGCCATGAAGGCTGTGTGTTCGGCAATGTGGAGCACGGAAAGCCCATCGTCTTTTACTCCGGCCATGACTCGCGTTTTGAATACATCTACAAATTTGTATCGACCGCACGCTGGCACAAACGTGATGCGCACCGGTTTGACCGCCTTTCCGTCGGCGACAAATACATGGATGAAGGTACGCTCTACGTCGCCCGTTTCAACGACGATGGCACAGGCACCTGGCTGCCACTGACGCTGAGCAGCACGACCCAAGATGGCGGTACTCTGGCAGATCACTTCCCTTCGCTAGATGCCATTATTCTCAACACAGCCGGTGCTGCCGACCTTCTTGGTGCTACCCCGATGGATCGCCCGGAATGGGGTGCTGTGGATCCATTCTCCGGCTCTGTTTATATGACGCTGACCAATAATACCCGCCGCACGCAAGGAAACTCTGCCAACCCAAGGGTTAACAACAAGTTTGGACATATCATCCGCTGGGACGAAGGCCGACGCGCCACTGACTTCACTTGGGACATCTTTGTGTTTGGCTCCCCGGCTGACGGCGATGCTGATACCAACCGCTCAGGCCTGACGGAATTTAACCAGTTCGCTAGCCCGGATGGACTGTCGTTCGATAAACGCGGGATCCTGTGGGTGCAGACCGACAACGGCGCAGATGAAGTGGAAGAATACACCAACGACCAAATGCTGGCGGTGGTGCCTTCACCCATCATGGATGACAGGTTCAACCAACTGCCGATCACAGAAGAAAACCAGGGTGAGCTTCGCCGCTTCTTCGTTGGCCCCAACGGGTGTGAAGTGACTGGCTTTGCGATCAGCCCTGACTACCGCACTGTGTTCGTCAACATCCAGCACCCGGGCAACTGGCCTTACTCAAATGACGCCACAGAGCAAACGCCGTCAGGCATGGATATCAGACCCCGCGCGGCAACGGTGGCAATCCGCCGCAATGACGGTGGGCCAATTGGTACTTAAACCTTCCCCAAATGCAAAAGGGACGCCGCCGCGTCCCTTTTCATCTTCCCCGCACTGTTACCACTGGGTTTCGCCTTTGTGTACCTGCGCGCCCAGTTCCAGCGTAAAGGTCGCACCCAGTTCCGGGTAGTAAGCGGCCATTGTATCAATCACGCCTTTGCTGTCTTTGCTTTTGGCTTTGGCATCGGCAAAGCGCTCAATCCAGGTCGCGGTGTAAGCAATGGTGGAAGGGTCGAGTTTCCCTTCGGTTTTCATGTGCCCCGGGATCACTCGCTCAGGATTTAACGCCTGCATTTCCTTCAGTTGATCCAGCCATGCCGCCACTTCCGCATCGGTTTGGGTGTCAGCCATCCAGACATGCATGCCTTCCACAATGCCTACGTTACCCAGAACCGTTTTTTCAGACGGGATCCAAAGGTAAGGGCGGCGAGCCAACACACCATCGGTGCCTTTGATCTCGATAACGGTGTCATCCACCTTCAGTTCATCGCCTTTATACACATCAGGCACACGAGGCTGCTTCGGCGCATTGTTGCCCATTTTCGGGCCCCAAAAGCTGATCTTGGTTTCCAGCTTTTTGACGATAGCGTCACGCACTGCCTGTGTCGTCAGCACGTTGGCATGCGGGAAGATCTCAAGCAGTTGCGAGGCACCGAAGTAGTAATCTGGATCTGCCTGGCTGATAAAAATGGTTTTCAGCTCTTTGCCGGAGTCCAGTACTTTAGCTGCAATTTGCAGTGCATCCGCACGGGTGAAACCGGTGTCGATCACCATCACTTCCTTCTCACCGGCCACCACGGTGGAGGTCACGTTGAAGCTGTTGTCATCACCGTAATACACATCGAATGTCAGCGGTGTGCTGTCAGCCAATACGGGAGCGGAAAGAGCGAGAGAGAGTGAGAGAGCAATTGCTGTTTTCATTGTTTTACTTCCTGTTCAATTGGGCTTGGGGGGAAGCATAGCGATTGGATATGCTCCGAAATAGCGCCTATCCTTTGCATCATTATTTCTTAAATCGAGCAGGTTAAAGATGAACTTATGGACAAGTTGACTGCCGCAAAGGTGCTGTTGGATGTGGCACAAACCGAGAGTTTCACCGCCACCGCTGACCGGCTGGAGATGTCCCGTCCCATGGTGACGCGCTATGTCGAGGCGATGGAAAACTGGCTGGGTGCCCGGCTTTTAAACCGCACCACGCGGAAGGTTTCCCTTACCAATATGGGCAAACAGGTACTGCCGGACATGCAGCGTTGGGTCGAACAGGCATTGCATCTGGAAGAGAGCCTGATGCCAGGCGAGGCGCTGAGCGGGTTTATCCGCGTCAGCACCAGTATGTCGTTTGGCTTTTCCCAGCTTATGCCCGCCCTGCACGAATTCAGGCAACGCCACCCCGGTGTGATCATTGATATTGATTCGCAGGACAGAGCCGTAGATTTGGTGACGGAGCGCGTTGACCTTGCCATCAGAACCGCCAGCAATCCTGATCCGTCACTGATTGGCCGACCGCTTGCGCCTTGCGAGTCTATGCTGGTTGCCTCACCGACCTATCTGGCATCAAGAGCGCCGATCAATACACCAGACGATCTCAGGGAACATGCATGCCTGGGTTACAAAAACTTCGGACGTCACGAGTGGCATTTCACCAAAGGCCATGAAAAACAAAGTATTGAGGTGAACTGCCCTATCACCGGCAATGAAGCCACCGTGCTGCTTCACGGCTCATTGGCGGGAATGGGGATTTCAATGCAGCCAACTTATCTGGTCGAAGAGTGGGTCAAAAAAGGCAAGCTGGAAGTGGTGCTACCGCAATGGCAATTGAATACCCTGACTATCTATTTGCTTTATGCATCCCGCAAACACCTTTCACGGCCGGTTCGCGCATTGATTGATTTTCTGGTCGGGTATTTTGACGGGAAGTTTTAAATAGCAAGGGCAAACCCTCCCCTCGAAAAGGAGAGGGCAAATAGACTCTTACTTATAAGCGCCCGCCGCGTAGTGCAGCTCATACGAATGGCTGTAGATTTCGAGGATGTTTCCGAACGGATCTTCCATGTAAATCATGCGGTAAGGTTTCTCGCCTGGGTAATAGAAACGTGGCGCTTTCATGCGCTTTTTCCCACCAGCCGCGACGATTTTCTCTGCCAGCCCCTCGACATCCGGATCCTGCACACAGAAATGGAAGATACCGGTTTTCCAGTATTCGAAGTTGTTTTCAGGGTTTTCCTGGTTCTTGAACTCGAACAGTTCCACGCCAATGCGATCGCCCGTTGAAAGGTGCGCGATGCGAAAACGCTCCCAGCCTTCGCCGAACACATCCGTACACATCTCACCAATGGCGGAGTCATCTTCAACGATTTCCGTCGGCTCCATGATCAGGTACCAGCCCAGCACTTCGGTGTAGAACTTTACGGCCGCTTCAAGATCCGGCACTGAAATGCCGATGTGGGAAAAGGTACGTGGGTAAGGCTGTTGCATCTGAAAATTCCTCATTATTGTCTTGATGCGGCCAGTGTAGGGAGGACGCTTCACAATGAAAAATTATCGATTATTATCTGATTAATAATTTTCTGTTATCCAAGAAACCTTATGCTGAACCCAAAATGGTTGGAAACATTCTCTACGCTGGTTGATACCGGCAGCTTTACCCGCACAGCTGAGCGGCTTTATATGACCCAACCCGGCGTAAGCCAGCACGTAAAGAAACTGGAAGAAGCATTGGGCGAAACCCTGATCTTCCGCGAAGGGAAGCAGTTTGAACTCACCCGTGCAGGCGTCATGCTCAAAGCGTTTATTGCCGAGCAGGAAAAACTGCAAGCCCGGTTTCTTGAAAGAATGCGCAACGACGATCCTCATCAGGGCAACCTTCGCCTCGCTTGCTCCGGCGCGATGGCTATCAAGCTCTATCCACAATTACTGGCACTTCAGACGCAGCATCCCGGTTTATCGGTTCACCTCGAAGCCGCGCCCGCAGAGCGGATCCGCCAGATGTTGATGGAGAACCAGACAGACATTGGCATCACGACCCAGAAATTTGACCAGCCGGCCATTGAAGAAACCTTGCTTGGACAAGAGGCGCTGTGTGTTGTTGTACCGGCCAAAGCCAATATTTCCGGCGATGATTTTGAAGCACTTTCCGCCTTAGGCTTTATTCATCACCCCGATGGCAAACACTATGCTGATCTGGTGTTAGGACAAAATTTCCCAAATCACTACAAAGGTATTGAGGCGTTGGCGCACCGCGGTTATGTCAACCAGCTCACCCAGATCTTACTGCCCGTCGCAAAGGGATTAGGATTTACCGTGTTGCCGGAAAGCGTGGTGAACCGCTTTGAAGAAAGGGACAGCCTTAAGTCGCTGGAGCTCAATGCCCCAGTTTCACAATCACTGTATCTTTCGCGTAAAAAACACCGCGAACTGCCAAAACGCTATGAAGCCGCGATGGATATTGTTCATGATGCCATGCACTAAAAAGGGAGCCTAAGCTCCCCTTGCAACCATATCGCTGGTCGTAATTAGAACGAATAACCCACTGCCAGCATAAACACCCATGGGTCAATATCCACTTTGGTGCTTTGGTCAGCGCCATTGAACTTGTAGGTGGCGTCGGTGCTGATATCTGCATACCAAACAGAGCCGCTGACGAACCAGTTCTCTTCCAGCATGTAATCCAGACCGGCATTGGCAGCCAGACCCCAGGAGTCATCAAGGTTAAGGTCGGTCAATCCAGCGCCTTGTGCCTTGCTGTTAAAACCTTCATCAAAGAAAACGGTGTAGTTGATACCTGCACCCACAAATGGACGCAACGTGCTTTCTTTAGTGCCGAAGTAGTATTGCAGCATGACCGTTGGCGGCAAGTGCTTGGTCTCTGCAATGTCTCCTAAGCCAAGCAGTGGCGTAGAAATGTTGTGGGAAAATGGAGAGGCTGCCAGCAGTTCTACGCTGACATTGTCCGTCAGCATGTAGCCGACCGTCAGGCCAAGCTGGGTATCCGAGTTCACGTGCAGCTCTTCATCAGAACCTAGAATTTTGTCGCTGCTGTCATTGGGTGAAACACTGGCAATACCCGCACGGACAAGAATGTCACCCTCTTGATGGGCAATAGCAGGCGAAGAAAGCGCAGCCATCATGGCAAGCAGGGTCATTGTTTTTTTCATCATTGTTTCCTTACATTTTCGGGCTTCGTTACTGGGTGTTTTTTGAACACCGCCGCAATCTAGCACACGAAATCCCGCCTAAATTGATGGAAATCAATTTGAAAATGATTTGTTAACGCGAATTAACTTTGCTGAATCACCGATCACCTTTTCATCCATTGTGGCAATAACCACATATTGATCGACACCTTGATTTGTCCAAAAGAAAAGGCAGTAAAGGCGAGTGACAATACGAAAGATTCCCGTTTAAAAATCGTATGCACCAGAAGGAATATAAAGGTGTAACTCGTCTACATCACCCCGCATATGCACTCGATTTACTCTCCTCCTTCCCGTTATAAACCCAGTTTCTTATTGCCTCTTCACAACGCAGGATTTGTTTCCTGCAAGGTCACAATTTGACCATACCTTATTTGTGGCATTTCAAATTCAACTTACTCTCATAGTGAGAATAAAGTCAGTCAGCAATTCAAAAAATGCTTCGGCAATGTATCGAAGTCTGGATATGCGAGGTTCACCATGAACTCAGGACTACTGAAGAAATACACGCTTGTCTTGTCTGTCACCCTGTTGACCCTGCTTCTGCTGCTCTTACCCCAAACGGTGAACGCAGACCCAAAACCCTTGGTGATGAAGCCTTTTAACCAACTCAGTGAACAGAGCAAACAATGCGCTGCCTGTCACAAGGATAAAAACCCCTCAATCTATGCCCAATGGGGACGTTCCAAGCACTATGGTGCCAATGTCGGTTGCTATGAGTGCCATCAGGCCTCGCCAGAAGATGCCGATGCTATCTCCCACGAAGGCTTTGATATCGCGGTCATTGTTTCACCCAAAGACTGTGGAAATTGCCATTCGCAGGAAGTGAAAGAATTCGATGCTAGCCATCACGCCAAAGCGGGGCAGATCATCGGCTCCCTCGATAACTTCCTTGCAGAGGTGGTCGAAGGATCGCTGATGTTAAATGGTGCCTCCCCTGCCGCTGTAAACGGCTGCTGGCAGTGCCATGGCTCAGAAGTAAAAGTGCTGGAGAACGGCGATCTTGACCCGGCAACCTGGCCGAATACCGGTATTGGCCGGATCAATCCCGATGGCTCTATCGGTGCTTGCAGTGCCTGCCACCAACGCCACGAGTTTGACATGGTACAAGCACGCCGCCCTGAAGCCTGTGGTAAATGTCACCTCGGCCCTGACCATCCGCAAAAAGAGATTTATGAAGAATCCAAACATGGCATCAACTTCTTTGCCCATGTGGATCAAATGAATCTTGGCTCTGCCAAATGGATTGTTGGCGAAGACTATGACGCAGCCCCAACTTGTGCCACTTGCCATATGTCAGCGACCCGTGAATTGCCCGTTACCCATGATGTCGGTAACCGCATTTCCTGGACGTTGCGCCCTGCGGTATCAGAAAAAATTGATGCCAAAGACAAAGCCATGGGCAAAGAAACCAAATCCTGGGAAGCACGCCGTGCCGACATGCAAAACGTTTGTGAGTCCTGTCATACCAAGTCGATGGTTGATAATTTTTATATCCAGTTTGATTCGCTGGTAGAACTCTATAACGACAAGTTTGCCCGTCCCGGCCGGGATCTGATGGCTGTGCTCAAGCAAGAAAACATGCTGACAGAAACCGGGTTTGACGAAGAGATCGAGTGGACATGGTTCTACCTCTGGCACCACGAAGGCCGCCGCGCCCGCCATGGTGCAGCAATGCAGGCTCCGGATTATGTGCAGTGGCATGGCCTGTATGAAGTGGCCGAACGCTTCTACATCGAAATGGTTCCCCAGTTCATTGAAGTGGTGGAAGTGGCTGAGCAAAACGGCAATCACGAAGGCGCTGAACGTGCCCGCGCTGTATTGACTGAAGTGCTGGCGCGTCCTGAGCACGCCTGGTTCAGCGGCAACGAGCCGGAAGAAGTGAAACGCGCGCGTAAAGAAGCACAGGAAGCCTTCAAAGCCCGCTACCTGAACCAAAACAACTGATAGCCATGATGTTCCCGCCTGTGCGTTTTAAGGGCGGGATATCTGAGGAGGAAACATGGGTGAACCGCATGCTCCCGAGCCACGGCTATCGAAAACCCAGCGTCTCTGGCGCTGGTTAAAGAAGCCATTGTTGCTCGGTATTCCTATCGGTGTGTTCGTTCTGTTACTTGGGATCGCCGGTTTTCAGGGTGTGATGGTGGCATCGAACCAAAACGCGTTTTGTTTTAGCTGTCATCTGAAGATGGACACCATTGTTCAGGAGTATCAGGCATCGCCGCATTACGTAAGCGAAGACGAAGTTCACGCAACCTGCGCCGACTGCCATGTGCCCCATGAATTTGTCGATAAGATGAAAGTCAAAATCGTCGCGACCGCAGACATTTACTACATGCTGATCGGCAAAATCACCAAGGAGAACTTTGAACAGGAAAGACCGCGGCTGGCTGGCATTGTCTGGGAGGAAATGATAGCCACAGATTCCGCCAACTGCCGTCATTGCCACACGGGCGAGAACTTTGATCTGGCATCGCAGCCCCAGCGCGCGCGCCTGAACCACCAGCAAATGGAGGCACGGGGAGAAACCTGTATCGACTGTCACACAGGCATTGCGCATAAACGTATTACCGTGGAGTAACAGCGCAACGTCAACAATTTGGCCGCCAATCTGGCGGCCTTTTTCTTCGGTTCAATTCAGCTCACCGCAGGTATCTTGGTGAGAATGACAGAACCAAGCCTCCCTGCTCCAAAAGCAAAGCAGGGAGGCACTTAACAAGTTTACCGGTTTTACAATCCCAGAGTGTGTGCACTGTAGATCGCTGAAAGTACAGCCGATGGTGTCACAGGGAATGGCATGTTATGGATAGTTTCTCCCTCAGCACAGGATGCTTCAGCTACCCGCAGGAGTTTTTCATTATCCAGCTCTTTCATTCCCATCTGATGAAGGTTTGTAGGAAGCCCGACCTCCTTACAGAAATTCAGGACTGTCTGGATCTCATCCATAGGCGCATTTTCCAGCACTAACAGGACCAGCGTTCCAAATGCTACTTTTTCACCGTGGTAGAGATGGTGAAACTCCTCCACATGCGTCAAGCCATTATGTACCGCGTGGGCTGCTGCCAACCCACCACTCTCAAAGCCGATTCCGCTTAGGTAAGTATTCGCCTCAATGACATTATCAAGGGCAGTAGAACTTAAGTGGTTAATGGCGGAGATCTTGGCTTTGAGGCCATCGGCGAGAAGCGTCTCGTAACAGAGCTTTGCCAATGCTAGCGCAGAAGCTGTTGGCACACCCCCTGCCATGGTTTGTCCACCGGAGATACTGTTTGCCCGGGCTTCAAAATAGGTTGATAACGCATCCCCCATCCCCGCAACCAGAAGCCGGACAGGTGCGCCCGCAACAATATTGGTATCCATAATGACCATGTTAGGGTTTGAGGGTAAAAGCAAGTATTCACTGAACTCCCCCTCAGGTGTGTAAATGACGGATAATGCACTTGTGGGTGCATCCGTTGACGCAAGTGTCGGAACAATGACGACGGGAACGTTATGGTAAAACGCAGTTGCCTTGGCGGTATCAAGTGTCTTGCCTCCACCGATACCAATAACTATGTCATGACCACCGCTCCGACAGAGATCAGTAAGACGCTCAATTTCCGGGCGGGAACATTCGCCGCAAAAGGTTTCGATGCTGTAAGACATATTCAAAGCAGAAAAGCTCTGCGACACTGGCTCTACAACTATCTGTTGAACGGTTTCGTCAGCAAGCACGAGCGGATGACTGCCAATCTTTTCAACATATTGAGCGAGATTGCCAATAGCATCTGGACCTTGAATGTATTTTCCAGGACTAATAATTATCCTTTCCATCATAAACTCCTTGTTGGGGTTATATTACACACTTACTACTCAGTACTATTTAAGTGGATTTAACTCTATTTCTTGACAGGTAATTTCCTGCAATTTTTGGATAAATCCACGCGCTAAAACATGCACCTGAAATCGTTGCAACAATAGGAATAATAAAGTAAGGAATTGTTTTACCACCACTCAATGAAACATAATCCCAACCTGCCAAAAATGTGAACAATTTAGGCCCAAAATCTCTCGCCGGGTTCATTGCAAATCCGGTCAGCGAACCTAATGAACCACCTATTACGGCAATAACAATGCCAATAATGATTGGCCCTACAGCACTATTACTAATCCCACTATTCTCGTCAAAGACTGCCAATATTGTAAACATTAGAACCGAAGTGATTAAAAACTCGACAGAAAACGCACCAGCGATAGAAATTGATGGGTTAGGATAAGTGGAAAATATCGCTGCAGTTGAAAGACCGCTTTCTGAACCGCGAATTATCTGATGCGCAGTTTCATATTCAGTGAAGAGATTGAAATACAAAAGGTAAACCAAGCATGCTGCACAAAAGGCACCCAAAAGTTGGGATAGGATATATGGAATAATCTTCGATTTATCAAAGCCATGAAATGCGGCTAAGGCGATTGTGACAGCAGGGTTTAGATGAGCACCAGAGACCCCTTTACTGCAATAAATTGCGATGGAAACACCCAATCCCCATGTTATGCTTATCCCCCAAAAATCAAGATTCGCATTTGCCAATACAACCGCGGCAACACACCCAACACCAAAGAAAACAAGTAACCCTGTACCACAAAACTCCGCAATACATTGATAGTAAATATCATCTCTTTTAAAATTTAACATATACCCACCCATTACCGTGTTGTAAATAGTGACGATAGGTACAAGAGCGTACAGGAGAGAATATTATTGTGGTGGTACTATAGTACTACACATTAATTTATACACATTTCAGTATAGTTATATGTAAAATCCCCTTATCTATTATCAAGATATTTGAAGTCATAAAATCAAAATAAGTGATTAGTAAATCAAGAATATCCACCCAACTCTTAACATCATACTTAATTCTGCACTCTCGTTTGATAAGGGAAGCCAAGCGCATATAGAGAGTAGAACCAGGAGCACTCAGTGAGTCGCAACCTTCAATTAATGACATCAATTCTTTCAAATTGATTTTCGACATTACTCAGAGTGGCTGTTAGAGATCTAAGGTAATTATAATCAAATCGAAAGGTATTTCCCCACTTACCCAGCGAGTTAAGTAAAACCGGGATCACGAAGAACAAAGCCTTACATCACCTAACACACAAACATTTCGAAATAACTTTGCAAAAACAGGTTTTTACCACCAATTCGCAACATTTCACCCCATCGCATGTCGCTGATAGAGAAAAAATAATTTCATTCTTTTTTCATACAGTGGATAACCACTGAATAGATATGCAGTTCTATCCGACTTTTACAATGGATATCCCCTTATAGACAGTAGGTTAATCCTCCACCGTCAGCATGTGTATTTTTCCGTATACATACGAACATCATACTTCTCTAAAAACCTGATATACAACGGATGGAACGTGTTCCATTTGTAAGACGGCCATTTATATCCCGCCTTGATAATCACACTTAATATCTCCCCGTGGATAAAAAAACAAACAACACAGCTCAACATGAGGACAAAGAAGTGACCAATATTATTCATGGAACAGAAGACGACGATACGCTACGCGGCACCATTGGTGTGGATGTAATTTATGGATATGGCGGCAACGATTACATTCAGGCTGACGGCGACACTGACTATGTATACGGCGGTGATGGCGACGACACCGTGATTGGTGGTGATGACGCAGACATCGTTCATGGTGATGCGGGTAACGACTGGGTACGCGGCGGATTCGGCGACGATGTACTTTTTGGCGACAGTGGCGATGATCGCGTTGAAGGCGGCAGCGGCAACGATCAGCTGTTTGGTGACGATGGTGTAGACACCATTTACGGTGGCACTGGCAACGACAAAGCCCATGGCGGCAATGACAATGACACACTGCACGGCGGCGAAGGCAATGATGTGCTGTTTGGCGATCAGGGCGATGACACCATCAACGGTGACGAAGGCAATGACGTTCTTTGGGGTGGACAAGGCTCTGACACCATTCACGGCGGCGATGACGACGATTCACTATGGGGACAGGATGGCGCAGACTTCCTTTACGGTGACAAGGGCAACGACACGTTGCGCGGTGGCGTCGGTAATGACTACCTCGATGGCGGTTACGACAACGACATCCTGCTAGGCGGTGACGGCAACGACCACCTCGTGGGTGACGATGGCACAGATCCCAACGTGGGTACCGGCTCTGGCAGCTCAAGCGGCGTGAAACTCGAAGCAGATGGCCCTGCGGTAGAGAGCGCGTCCAACAGTGGCTGGACAACCACCACAGTGACCATTGATGGTGTACCATACGTGGTGACCACCCAATTTGGCTACAGCGGCACCACCATCATTTCCCGCGTAGAAACAGACGGTACCCTGACCGAAACTGACCGCATTTTCTTCGACAACAGCACCAAAACCGTCACCTCCACATCCGGTGGCGATATCACTGGGCAAATCCAGGATGCAGGTCTGTCTGTGAATGCGCTGGGCAACGGCTTGCATCACTCCAATATCTCAATGGTCGATGGGCAGCCTACTCTTTTCCTTACCTCACAAAACAGCGGTTCAATCACCACGTTCAGCATTTCCGCCGATGGCGAGCTTTCACTCGAAGGTGGCCTGTCTAACTTTGGTGGTTCGCAAACGTGGCTGCGCGACGGCATTATCCGCGAGAATGTCACCTTCGAAGCCAATGATGGCAGTGAGTACGTGTATGTAACCCGTCCTTTCTTCGACCGCGTTGATATCCTGACCTATGACCCGGCAACCGGCGCAATGGCGGAAACCGGAAAATCTGTCGCTGCCGGTGATATCGCATCAAGCATCGACATTATCGAAGCCTATGGAAAAACCTTTGCCGTCGCGAGCGGTAACGCCAGCGTCCACCTCTACGAAGTGAATGAAAACACGGGCGACCTCACCGCTGTCGATGTTGAATCGGTCACCAATGGCAGTGGCAACTCGGTCAACTTCTACCAAACAGCAGACGGCACCACGTATGCGATCACGTCCAGCAGCGGTGGCGACTACGCATCCGTGTTTAAACTGGGTGCAGACGGTTCGCTGACCCTGACAGACACAGTTTCAGGCGGCGGCGCTTACATGTCTTCTGCCGGTTATGTAGAAGGCCAGCCTGTGTTTGTGATGCCTAATGCAACCGAAGGCGTGGATCTTTTCACTATCGATGAAAATGGTCAGCTGGAGCTTCGCACTACAATTACTGACCTGCAAAATGACAACACGCCACCGGTGATTGTCCAAACGGCCGACGGCAGCTACTTCCTGGTCGATGCCGATGGCAATGCCGCCACCGTCAAGCTGGCAGTGGATGAGCTGTTTGGCAACAACGTCAACGACCAGTTGTTTGGTGGTAACGGTGATGACTTGATGGAAGGTGGCGCTGGGGACGATCTTCTGTTCGGTAACGGCGACAACGACCAGATCTATGGTGGCGATGGTAACGACCGTCTTGTGGGGGACAATGGCACAGCATCAGCGATCAACGAGATCAATGCTGACGACGCAGTCGCCAACGAAGCCAACGGCGGCTGGACAACAACAACCATTGATATCAATGGCACGCCGTATGTGGTTACGACTCAATTTGGCTACAGCGGCACCACCATCATTGCACGGGTGGAAAACGACGGTACGCTGACGGAGACTGACCGCATCACCTTCGACAATGGCAGCAAAACTGTCACTACCACCTCAGACGGTGATATTACCCAGCAGGTCACAGATGCAGGGCTTTCAGTAGGTTCTATGGGTAATGGCCTGTCGCAGTCCAACATGGCCTATGTGGATGGCGTAGCAACTTTGTTCCTGACCTCACAGAACAGCGGCTCTATTACGACCTGGCATATCTCAGACGATGGCACACTCTCCCTTGATGGTGGCCTGTCTAACTTTGGCGGCTCCCAAACCTGGCTGCGCGGTGGCATCGTGCGTGAAAACGTCTTGTTTGAAGCCAACGACGGGACTGAATACATCTACGCCACCCGCACCCAGAATGACCGCATTGATATTCTGACCTATGACCCTGAAACCGGCAAAATCGCGGAAACCGGTACGTCAGTAGCAGCAGGGGATCTGGTCTCTGGCATTGATATCGTTTCAATTGGCAGCCAGACTTTTGTGGCATCTAGTGGCCATGGCAGCGTGAATCTCTACAGCGTTAACCGCGTTACCGGCGATCTCACGCTGGTTGATACACAAGCATCTTCCGCGGGCAGCAATAACTCTGTCACCTTCTACCAAACGGCAGCAGGCGCGGTCTATGCAATCACCTCCTCCAGCGGCAGTGGCTATGCTTCCGTGTTTGCAGTCAGCGAAGCCGGCACACTGACTCTGACCGACACGGTCGAAGGTAAAGGCGCTTACATGTCTTCTGCTGGGTATGTCGACGGTGAGCCTGTGTTTGTCATGCCAAATGCCGCCGAAGGCGTTGACCTCTACACCATCGATGCCAACGGCGAACTGGTGTTCCAGCTCAATGTCACTGGCATTGAAAACGACATGACTCCACCGGTGATCGTCCAGACCGAAGATGGCAGTTACTTCCTTGTTGATGCTGACGGCAATACCGCCACCGTCCAACTGGAATTTGGCTATGCTGAACAGACTGATGGCAGCAACACCGGTAACGACCTGCTCTATGGTGGTGCCGGAAATGACATTCTCGAAGGTAACCAGGGCGATGACGTGCTGGAAGGCGGCGAGGGCAATGACATCCTGAAAGGTGATGACGGCGCAGACTTCCTTCATGGCGGGGAAGGTTACGACACCCTGACTGGCGGAAAAGGCGCGGATGTCTTCTTCTTCGACAGCCAGTCAGGCTCCGATGTGATCACCGACTTCAACCTTGCTGAAGACAGCATCCAGATTGACAGCTCACTCGCTACCAGCGCAGACATGCTGCTGTTCTGGCAGAGCGGAGCAAACACCGTGGTTTCTGTTAATGACGGTGCGGCAACTATCACACTGGAAAACGTGGATGTCGACATGGTCACCACAGACCTGTTTGATTTCACTTAACAGGGAAACCTCTCCCGCATAATAAAAACGGCTCGTCATGAGCCGTTTTTTCTTTGCAAGGCAAACCTTAACAGCGCCTGCCTCCGCCGTTGCCGTATCGATTTTCAGAGGGCAACCACGGTATGCTTCATCTTCCACTGCTGATACCAGCTTTTGAGTTCCCCAATGTGTCTTGGCTTACAGATAAAATAGCCCTGTGCATAAATAGAAGGGTAATGGGTTGCCAGATATTCAAACTCTTCTTCCAGCTCCACCCCTTCAGCAACAACCCGGCATCCGGTCTCTGCAGAGAAATCCACCAGTGATCTCAATATGGCCTGACTGAAGTGATCAGCATGGATTTTACTGACCAGAGATCGATCCACTTTCACTTCCGTAAAGGGTAAGTACCGCAGGTGCTGGAAATTGGCAAAGCCTGTACCGAAGTCATCGAGCGAGACACCAAAACCCTGCATCCTGAAACGGTTAAGTGACTCCAACTGTTCCGGCGAACTCAGCGACGATTCTTCGGTAATTTCAACGGTAATTCGCGAACGCTGCACCTTCTTATTGCGAAATAGCCCTTCAAGGCGTTGTGGTACATTCAAGTCGTCCAGCTGCTTGGCTGAAAGGTTAATGCTGACCTCAACGTCTTCGCTGAAAATCTCCGACAACTTTTCCATATCCGATGCCGTTTTCTCGGCAATCGCAGTGGTGATAAGGTCGACGAGGTCATATTTTATCGCCGTGGGGATAAAACAACTGGGATAAATAACAGGCCGGACGCCGTCGTCAATCCGCGCCAACACCTCGACACTTTCAACCCGCCGGCTAATGAGATTCACTTTGGGCTGATAATAAGGCAGTACCTGATCGTTAATAATGCAACGCATCAAGGCGTCGCGTGACAGGGCTGACGTCTGGCATTCGATTTTGTCTTCAATTTTATGAAGTTTGGTGAGTATATCTCCCAAGGCTTCAAGGGTAATGGGTTTGGCAATGCTGCCCAAAAGGTAGACCCACTGGAGCTTGGCAATTTCAGCCGCCAATTCAGTTACCCGGTTTTCAAGATCTGAAATAATGCATACTGCACCGCGATAACTCATTTTCCCCAGTTCACGGATCACACACATACCGTCAATATCCGGCATGCCCAAATTGGTAAACACTGCATCAAACCTAGAAATATCGTAATTGATTTCCTTCAATGCTTCCTGGGGACACGAAAAGCAGGTGACATTTTCGTATCCCAACCTAGACATCATTTGTTTGATAAGCATTAAAACAGATACAGAATTATCAACGACAGCGATATTTTTAGTTTTATTAACGCCATTCATTAACACTTTTCCTATTGAATGTTGATAGATCCCTAGCAAAGACAACAAGCAACAATCAGCGACATTTATAATCCATGCCTACACTGATACACGTTGCATAAATTAGCTAACTCTAATGAATAAACACCTCGTAAAACTGAAAGCTTTAGCTCAATTCCCTTAAGATTCAGTAATTACAAATAATATTAATAGAATACCCATTAGATTTAATCCATACACATTCCATTATTAACGTCACACAAATAAGAAACACACACCAAGATACCATTATGACTTTGATTTATATAAATATTTATTTTATATGCAACATTTTTAATATTAACCAAGCTTTACATGAAACATCGCTTATATAATAACCTGCGAATTTATGTATCAAAATTAATACACCACCTAACACACATCAAACCTTGGTCAAATGCGATATCAAATAACTTGATTTACAAGGGGGTAATTTACACAACAATGAGAGCTTGGTTCCTATTTGAAAATATAATGACACAAATATCAATCTGGTGACTTATTGAGGTATTTATATCCAGAGAAATGAACCAAATCCCGAACAAGACCATTTAAAGCAAGCCAACGCTGGTATTAAAATCACTGCAAGAGATAAATGGATAATACCCAGCGACGCCAGAAGTGGTACCACGCATCAATGATTACCCACTGGTTTCGGAATCACTTAACTCAGCCGTTATCCAGCGCTTGAATGCTTGAACCTTTTTTACCCGCAAATGCGATTCAGGGCAGACAAAGAAATACCCAAATGCCACTTTCTGATTGTGCTTGCGTCCAAACGGAAACACTAACCGCCCCGCCTCAACATCCAAATCTGCCAAGGCTGTGGATGTCAACGCGACTCCCTGTCCTTCGATGGCCGCCTGCATTGCCAGCGCTTCACTGGAAAACTGGTGGCCGCGGGTGCTGTCGATATCTTCAACACCGGCGGCACGAAGCCACATTCCCCAACACGGAGCCTGCGGTTGGCTTGTCTGCCAGTCTGACCGGAGCAACATATGGTGGCGCAAATCTGAAGGTGTACGTATCGGGTTTTTGCCTTGCAAAAGCGCAGGACTGCAAACTGGGACGACAACTTCTGGCAGCAATATTTCGCTGTAGAGATTGGCGTAATTCCCGCCGCCGTAGCGTAGCGCCACATCAACGCCATCATGACGGAAATTCACCAAAGACTCGCACGCATCCACACGCAACCGGTATTCCGGAAACTGCTGATAAAAACGTCCCAGCCTTGGCAACAACCATTTCGCCGCAAACGTCGGTGAAACACTGACCACCAGCTCATTGCTGTAACGTTGCCGCCGTAGTTGGTTAATCCCTTCTTCCAGTTTGGCAAATCCCTCTTCCATAAAAGGAAACAGCTGTTCGCCTGCGTCCGTCAGCGCAATTGCCCTGACCTTTCGCTCAAACAATTCGATCTCAAGGAAACTTTCCAGCGTTTTTATTTGCTGGCTGACCGCCGCCGGGGTTACATGCAACTCTTCCGCCGCCTTTTTGATACTCAGTTGCCGAGCCGTGCTCTCGAATGCCCGCAGTGCATTCAGTGGGGGGAATGATCCTTCCATAACTTAGATTATCTAACCCATCCGTTGTGAAACCTCGTTTGTCGCTCAGAAAATCCTAGCCCATGATTGAGCAAAGATTAAGCAAAACTTGATCGTTACCAAGGTCACCAGGAGGCATGACAATGCGAAAAGATAACCAACACACATTGCTGGTCGCACCATACGAACAGAGCCGGGAAACACATTTCGCCCTAAGCCGGATGATTTGGAAGGCGGTAGAAGGATTTATCGAGCATTACAAAGCGTATCGCCTGCATAAAGCGCAACAGAAGCTCTACCGACAGTTGGCTGACTATCCGGAATATATCCTGAAAGATTTGGGTTTCAACCCAGAGGAAACGAGGCAGATCCAGTTCTACTCGAACCGACCAAGACAACAGGTAGGCTGGCTAGCCGGTACACGCCGCTGATGGAGTGTGAAAACAAAAATGGCAGGCAACAAAAAGGGCTGTTCACCAGCCCTTTTCGAAAACGATGTCAGTCCCGTTGAAATTAACGAACCACAGCACCCCAAAGGTCGTATTCGTCAGCGTGTTCAATCGCAACATCTACGATATCACCCGCTTTCACGTTGAATTCTTCGTTCAGGTAAACCACGCCGTCGATTTCCGGAGCGTCCGCGTAGGTACGGCCAATTGCGCCTTCTTCGTCCACTTCATCGATCAGTACCTTCATGGTGGTGCCGATGCGTTTTTGCAGTTTCGCTGCGCTGATTTCCTGTTGAAGCTGCATAAAGCGGTCGTAACGATCCTGCTTCACATCTTCTGGGATCTGGTCTTCGATGTCGTTCGCTGCTGCGCCTTCCACCGGTGAGTACTTGAAGCAGCCCACGCGATCCAACTGCGCTTCTTTCAGCCAATCCAGCAGGATATGGAAATCTTCTTCGGTTTCACCTGGGAAGCCCACAATGAAGGTTGAGCGAATGACCAGCTCAGGACACATCTCGCGCCATTTCTTGATTTGCTCAAGGGTGCGCTCAGCTTTGCCCGGACGTTTCATTGCCTTCAGAACGCGAGGGCTCGCATGCTGGAATGGAATGTCCAGGTAAGGCAGGATTTTGCCTTCCGCCATCAGTGGGATCACGTCATCAACATGTGGGTATGGGTAAACGTAGTGCAGACGCACCCAAATGCCCATTTTGCCCAACTCGCTGCTCAGCGCCGTCAGATTCTGGCGAACAGGCATACCGTTGGCAAAACCTGTGCTGTGTTTGGTGTCAACGCCGTAAGCGCTGGTGTCTTGGCTGATCACCAGCAGCTCTTTCACGCCTGCATTTTTCAGGCGTTCTGCTTCGCTCAGCACTTCACCCACAGGACGACTCACCAAATCACCACGCATTGAAGGGATGATGCAGAAAGTACAACGGTGGTTACAGCCTTCCGATATCTTCAGGTAGGCGTAGTGTTTCGGCGTCAGTTTTACGCCGTGATCCGGTACCAGACTGGTAAACGGGTTGTGCTGTGGCTTCGGCGCGAACTGATGAACATGCTCAAGCACGTTCTCGTATGCGTGTGGGCCAGTGATACCCAGAACACCTGGGTGCACTTCGCGGATTTCATCTTCGCGTGCGCCCAAACAGCCTGTCACGATCACTTTGCCGTTTTCTTTCAGCGCTTCACCAATGGTGTCCAGAGACTCCTGAACCGCACTGTCAATAAAACCACAGGTGTTGACGATGACAACATCAGAGTCGTGGTAAGAATTCACAATCTCGTACCCTTCGGTACGAAGTTGGGTAAGAATGCGCTCGGAATCCACAAGGTTTTTGGGGCAACCCAGTGACACAAATCCAATTTTGTTACCGCCCGAAGTGGCAGTTGCGTCGCGGCTTTCACTTTGCTCCGCGATGGTCTTTTTCGCCGTTTCTAACGTCGTTGTTTTATTTGGCGTATAGGTTTCGACAGTCATCTTCTTTGCTCATCATATGCTGCTATTCGGGGGAACAGCGTAATTAGCCGGCGATTATACCTTCGCTGTGTGGCCGACACTACCTCAAGTTGTGGAATAGCTCACGGAAAGGTTGGGCAAGATAGGGAAAGGAAAATCAAGAAGCTGTGACCCAAACAAAACCGCCACAACAATGGTGTGGCGGTTTTGTTTCAATTACGTCGCGACGTTTTATTACCCACAGGCAATCTCATCAAACTCATCCAGATTTTCAATCGCATGGCGGAATACTTCTTTATCAAGTTTACGCTGTGTCACCATCTTGGAGATGATTTCCATTTTCTCTTCCATGGTCATACGACCACGGTAGGGCCTGTCTTGTGAGAGCGCCTGATAGACATCGCAGAACGTAATAATGCGCGAAGGCACATCCAAGAGATCACCCTTTTTCTGATAGGGATAGCCCGAGCCATCAATAAACTCATGATGGTTTGATGCCCATTCGCAAATTTTAGAGTTTGGGAACACTTTGTTCAGGGCGAATTCCGTATCTATGGTGTGGCGTTTAACGTAGGTGTACTCCTCCGGTGTAAGGGCGGCGGGCTTGTTCAGCAGTTCATCCGGCGTTCTGAGTTTACCGATATCATGCACTAGCCCCGCCACATACAGGAGATCGCGGGTCTGGCTGGGCAGATGCATCTTGCCACCTAGGTAGTGCGCCAGTTGTGCCACCCGAATGGAATGCTCGTAGGTAAAAGGGCTTTTCGCATCCACAATCTTGGCAAGGAAGGTCGCCACCTCTGTAATTTGCTCAATGGACAACTTTTGGTTGTACCATTCATCCGCGTCAAATGACTGGGCCATCATTTCAATATGGTTCACATCCATCTTGAACCAAAAGCCATCAGTATCGATAAGCTCACACATGACCTCCACCATTTCTGGGCAAAACATAGTGCCCGCTTTAGCACGAATACTCTCGCCGATAGATACTTTGTGCAGGGTGACCAGATCATCCTGGAGACCCGCAACTGAGCCTGCACGGAGGAAATCGACGCGGTCTGCCAGGAACACCAGAGCCGCAACGTCACGATCATCCTCAGGAATATCCTGCTGCACCAACTCTTCCCAATGGGTGTGGTGGAAGCGGACAATGTTGCTGAAAGCATGCAGGATTGAGCACTGCATCAAAGCGGTGTAGCCGCGCTCACAATGGGCACCTGCGGTCTCCGGTGCCATTTCCGCTAGTAAATCCAGATGTTCACGGCTTTTCGACACACCACAGTCATGGATAAAGCCCGAAAAGAAACTTTTCTGCACTTTTACCGGATCCCACCCCAATTTTTCAGCACAACATGCGCTGATGTAGGCGACACGGTGTCCATGATGGCAGTCATCCACACCGACGTAATCGAGTGCTTTGGCAAACAACAAAAGCGTGTGGCGCATATCCACTTCCAATACAGTGGTATCTAAAGCAGTAACCGTGGCAGACATCAGCTTCAATCCCAAAAAAGTCGTTTTTATTGATACCTTTAAGCTTAGTTACAAAGCTCAGCTTTGCCACAAGTTGCACATGAAGATTTTCAAATTAACGTTGCTATCTCAGTGAGTTAAGTAAATCGTAGTTTTATTCCAAGGTGACCTACTCCCAAAGAGTGCCCGGAAAAACACACTCCGCGTACAGTTTTTATCCACCCAAAGCCATCGTCGAAAAGCAGCCATCGATCGCGCAGCCTTTTTTATTCGTAAAATAACACCAAGGGGAGACTGGACGCTCTTGCTGTGGTCGCGTAAGGTATTGGCAGGAAAGAAAAATAAAAGGATTTACCATGCAACTGACCATTCCCGCAGATTACCAGCCGCTGCTTGGCCTCCGTGACACTGAAGTCGCGATCAAAAAGCTTAAAGACTATTTCGAATACGCACTGGCGTATGAGTTGTACCTAACCCGCGTTTCAGCGCCACTGTTTGTTAAGCCGGAAACTGGCCTCAACGACAACCTGAATGGCACCGAACGCCCTGTCAGTTTTGACCTGGCCGATGACAACGGCGCACAGGTTGAAGTGGTTCACTCCCTGGCTAAGTGGAAGCGTATGGCGCTAGGCCGCTATGGTTTTGAGACCGATGAGGGCCTCTACACCGACATGAATGCGATTCGCCGCGATGAAGAGTTGGACAACATCCACTCCATCTATGTCGACCAGTGGGACTGGGAAAAGGTGCTCGACAAGTCAATGCGCAGTGAAGACTACCTGCACGCTACCGTCGAAAAGATCTACAACGCCTTCCTGAAGACCGAAAATTATATCTATCAGGAATATCCGGTTCTGAAAAAGCGCCTGCCTGAAAAAGTCACCTTTATTACCTCTGAAGCCCTGCTGCAAAAGTATCCGGATCTCACCGCTAAAGAGCGCGAGAACGCGATTTGTAAGGAGTATGGCGCGGTGTTTATACAAAACATTGGCCATGTACTGTCCAATGGTGAGCGCCACGACGGCCGCGCGCCGGACTACGACGACTGGAACCTGAATGGTGACTTGCTGTTCTGGAACCCGGTGCTGGACAGCGCACTGGAGCTTTCCTCTATGGGCATCCGTGTCTGCGAAGATAGCCTGCAAGCCCAGTTGAACATCGCCGGGTGTGAAGATCGTGCCACCTTGCCATTCCACCGCAGCGTACTCAACAAATCCCTGCCGTACACCATCGGTGGCGGTATCGGACAGTCGCGCATTTGCATGTTCTTCCTGCAAAAAGCACACATCGGTGAAGTGCAGTCCTCCATCTGGCCGGATGAAATGATTGATGAATGTACCCGCAACCAGATTGTTCTACTGTAATCAGTCGGTACTATCACGCCGGTGATTTCCGTAAAGGCTCCTCTCCCAAAGGAGCCTTTTCTTTTCCCTGCGCCGGTTGG
The DNA here is from genome assembly GCF_019209835.1 of Enterovibrio paralichthyis. Classification (NCBI taxonomy): domain Bacteria; kingdom Pseudomonadati; phylum Pseudomonadota; class Gammaproteobacteria; order Vibrionales; family Vibrionaceae; genus Enterovibrio; species Enterovibrio paralichthyis. The sequence continues at coordinate 61,735 of NZ_JAHUTS010000006.1, forward strand.
CGATAGCTTCTCCGCTCACCCATACTCTGTACACACAAAAAAACGAAGATGCCCGAGTTCAGGTTAGCCGGGAAATAACACCCGTTGTAAATCCCAACCCTTCCAAAATCCTCAAAAACGAGATAACACCACTATCTTCAATGGGTTAATGTATGGGAATCAACATCTAAGAAAAAACACAGGGACACCGATATGCTGATTAGATTTAGTTGCAAAGCGTTCTCGGACATCACCATGTTTGGGGAAGTAGGCAAACAAATGCTCAAGATGATGGGCCACAGCGACACCGTGCCGGGTGCCATTCTGGCGGAAGATGTTTCACAGGCGCTGGCATCATTGAAAGATGCACTGGCGAAAGAAAAGCTCCAGCACCACGAAGCGCCCCAGGACGAGGATGAAGATTTTCAGGATACCCCGGTCAGTATTGGCGACCGTGCTCTTCCCCTGATTGACTTGCTCACAGCCGCTGAAAAAGAAGGCTGCGATGTCATGTGGCAAGACGCAACAGGCAGCTCATTCCTGTAGGCGCAGAATAACGCCTGCAATCCCGGCGGGCGTTCCCTTTTCTCTCTTCTTTTCCCCGCCCCAAATGCTTGCGATCTCCATCAATATTGAGAAAAGGTTAACCACGAATAACCACCATAGTTACAAACTGTTAAGTGACTTCTGATACTATACCCATCAACCTGATACAACAGGCTGTGCCGGTTTAACACCTGTTTTGGCAACACTGGCACACAATAACTCTTGGGTCTGAACATCTACCCTCATGCCCAATTCCCCATAACAGGCCTACCATTAAATACCCAGAAAGGTTCATGTGAAACGACGTAAAAATTGCCCGGTGTGCTTACTTGCGAAGTGTGCGGCTAGCGCCCACCGTATCCCGCGCTGTGAACGCTGGAACTATTGAGGAAACTATGAACAATTTGCAACCTTGGCAGGAGCACATTCAATCCTTGCTGACACGCGCGGAAACCGCGTTTTCAGACGCAGATACCTATCAGCAACTGCTGGCCATTGGCTTTATCGTGATGGTTTCCTGGCTGGTGAGTTCGTGGATTCGGCGTAAAGTGCCTCTGCTCCGCCAACCGCCCGAGAATCCCAAACTCTATCCACTGAAAAATCTGGCTTTTAACTGCGGTCGGCTCATCTTCCCGCTGCTCACCTTGCTGTTTTTGCAGATCGCATTGAAATTCACGGCCACCTTGAACAACCCCGGCACCGAGTGGCTATTAATACTGGCACACGCACTCAACGCCATGTTGCTGTTCAGCCAGTTTATCCATGCTGCGATAAAACAACCTTTCGTCGCCAAATTTCTGCGCTGGGTGGGTTTACCGCTGCTGTTCTTTCACCTGATTGGCGTGTTGGACGAATTCACACAGTTTCTCGATAACATAGCGTTCTCGTTCGACGATACCCGTATATCGCTGTACAACATTCTGAAAACCACCCTGTTTGGCTTGCTGCTGTTTTGGATGGGAAGGGCGACCAACAAAACCGGACAAGTGATCATCCGCCGTCAGGAAGACATTGATGTCCGCACACGCGAGCTGATTGCCAAGCTGTTCGAAATCGGGCTGTTTATCGTGTTTGCCTTGCTGCTGCTCAAAACCGTGGGGATCAACCTGACTGCCCTTGCTGTGTTTGGTGGTGCAATTGGCGTCGGTCTGGGTTTTGGCCTGCAATCCATCGCCTCGAACTTTATCTCCGGCATGATCATCCTGTTTGACCGCTCCGTGCGACTGGGCGACTTTATCGAGCTGGAAGACGGAAAACTCGGCATGGTGCGCCAAATGCGCATGCGCTCGACCACGCTGGAAACCTTCGACGGCAAAGACATCGTGGTGCCAAACGAAACCTTTATCTCCTCCTCGTTTACCAACTGGACACAGAAAGATGACCACCAGCGTTACCGCGTGGATTTTTCGGTGGGTTACCGCACCAACGTGCGTGAATGTGTTGAGCTGATTAAAGAAGCCGTCGGCAATCACCCACAGGTACTGAGCGGTGAAGAAGTGCCTTTGGAAAAGCGTCCGGACTGTGAAATAGACAGCTTTGGTGATAACGGTATCAATATGTTTGTGGAGTTCTGGATGGAAGGCATTGATGACGGACGCAACCGCGTCGGCGGCGATTTGCTGCTGATCATCCTTGAAGCGCTGCAAAACAACGGCATTGAAATCCCCTTCCCACAACGGGAATTGCGGGTGCTCAACCCCAACGATTTCGCAGCCCAACAGTCTGCGAACAAACGCTGAACAAAATGCAGAAATAAATGAGCCACGCAATTGCGTGGCTCATTTTTATCGGTTTTTCAGCGAATTAATTTTCTATCACCGCATCAACAAAGTAGTGGTCAACGCCATCAATATTCTCACGCACCAGACCGTGAACATCGGTTTCAAAGCCCGGGAAACGGGTATTGAAATCACGCACAAACTGCAGGTAACGAACGATGGTTTTGTTGAACTTCTCACCAGGAATAAGTAGCGGAATGCCTGGCGGATAAGGGGTCACCAGCATCGCAGTAATGCGCCCTTCCAGCTCATCAATCGCAACACGCTCAATCTGGCGGTGTGCCATTTGCGCCCAGGCATCACTTGGCGTCATCGCAGGTTCAATATTCGACAAGTACATGTCCGTGGTGATTTTTGCCAGATCGTACTCTTTGTAGACGTTGTGAATGTCAGTACACAGATCGCGCAAACCCACTTTACTATAGCGAGGATGTTTTCCCGCAAATTCCGGCATAACACGCCAAAGTGGCAGGTTTTGGTCGTAATCATCTTTGAACTGCTGAAGCTCCGTCACCATGGAATTCCAGCGACCTTTGGTGATGCCGATGGTGAACATGATAAAGAAGGAATACAGCCCGGTTTTCTCAATGATGATGCCGTGCTCTGCCAGATACTTGCTGACGATAGAGGCCGGAATACCGATGTCATCAAAGTTACCGTCCACATCCAAACCGGGGTTGATAATGGTCGCCTTGATCGGGTCGAGCATATTAAAGCCAGACTCAATCTGACCAAATCCATGCCATTTGTCGTCCGTGTGGATCACCCAGTCATCGCGCTCGCCAATACCTTCATCGCCAAGATTGTCTGGCCCCCAGACCTTAAACCACCAATCATCGCCAAACTCTTCATCCACTTTGTGCATTGCGCGACGGAAATCGATTGCTTCCAGAATGGACTCTTCCACCAATGCTGTGCCGCCCGGAGGCTCCATCATGGCTGCAGCCACGTCACATGAGGCAATAATCGCGTACTGCGGGCTGGTTGAGGAGTGCATCAGATAGGATTCGTTGAAGCGGTGGGTATCTAGCTTACGGCTCTGACTGTCCTGCACCAGGATTTGGGATGCTTGAGACAAACCTGCCAGCAATTTGTGAGTCGATTGAGTAGCAAATACCAGCGCTTCTTCCGAGCGCGGGCGATCAGACGCGATAGCATGCATGTTGTGGTAGAAGTGGTGGAATGCCGCGTGCGGTAGCCAGGCTTCATCAAAGTGCAGGGTATCAATGGTCGAACCTAGCAACCCTTTGATTTCCTCTACGTTATACAGCACGCCGTCATAGGTGCTTTGGGTAATCGTCAGGATGCGCGGCTTTTTGTTTTTGGCTTTGCTGGCAAAAGGGTGACTTTCGATTTTCTTTCGGATCGCTTCAGGCTCAAACTCCGACTTCGGGATAGGCCCGATAATGCCGTAGTGGTTGCGGGTCGGGGTCGGGAATACAGGGATAGCGCCTGTCATGATGATCGAGTGCAGGATCGATTTATGGCAGTTTCTGTCGACCACCACCACATCCCCCGGCGCAACGGTGGAATGCCACACTACTTTGTTTGAAGTCGAAGTACCGTTGGTAACGAAAAACAGATGATCACAGCCAAAAATACGCGCCGCATTTTCTTCGCTGTCATACACAGGGCCAGTATGGTCCAGCAGCTGCCCCAGCTCATCGACCGAATTACACACATCGGCGCGCAGCATATTTTCGCCAAAGAACTGGTGGAACATCTGCCCAACAGGGCTTTTCAGGAAGGCCACACCGCCGGAGTGCCCCGGACAATGCCAGGAATAAGAGCTGTCACTGGCGTAATCCATCAGTGCATTGAAAAATGGCGGTGCCAGTGAATCGAGGTATTTATTCGCTTCACGGATGATATGCCGCGCCACAAACTCCGGCGTGTCTTCGAACATGTGAATAAAGCCATGCAGTTCACGCAGGATATCGTTAGGAATATGGCGCGAGGTACGGGTTTCGCCGTAAAGAAAAACGGGAATATTGCTGTTACGCTTTCGCACTTCATTGAGGAAGTTACGCACTGCGGTCAGCGCGATATTAGCGTCATGCTCGTCGTGAATATCAAACTCTTCATCGTCTATCGAGACAATGAAACAGGACGCTCTACTCGCCTGCTGCGCGAACGCGGTGAGATCGCCGTAGCTGGTCAAACCGACCACTTCCATGCCTTCCTTGCTGATGGCTTCAGCAAGGTCCCGAATGCCCGACCCAGAGATATTCTCTGAGCGGAAGTCTTCATCAATGATTATGATGGGAAAGCGAAATTTCATCTGTTTAAGGCCACCTTTTAGAGGAACTGTTACCGTCTAGCTTCCGTGTGTCACGCGCCGATAGTAGTCTCAGCATGGGAAGATAGAGAAAGTAATCGTTCCAATTCCCTGAACTTCGCCACAAAAATTCATGCAGGAAATTTGCATAGCTAGTTGAAGGTTCACTTTCTGGCGTACTGCTCCCTTTAAACCGTTATTTATGCTCTATCTTTGGTGTAAACGCAGTAACCTGAGCCAAGCATGAACCTGAAACGTATCGAGACTTTTGTCCTTGTCGCCACTTTGCGCAGCTTTCGGAAAGCCGCCGAGCAGCAGTTCACTACCCAACCTGCCATTTCCTCGCGCATCGCCAGCCTTGAAAAAGAGTTGGGCGTGATTCTGTTCGACCGCGAAGCCTCACCGGTAACCCTGACAGCCAAAGGACGGGAACTCTTGCCTTATGCGGAGAAAATGCTGCGCTCGGCGGATCAGTTCCAACGCCGAGCCGAGAACAATGCGCTGTTTACCGGCACCTTGCGGTTGGGGATTTCGGAGACAGTGGTTCACACCTGGCTGACCCAGTTTCTGCGAAGCTTCAACGAAAAATTTCCAAGGCTGGATATCGACATTACTGTGGATGTCACTTCCAACCTTCGCCACGACTTGCTGGAGCGGACGTTAGATTTGGCGTTTCTGATGGGGCCTGTTTCAGAGCCTTCGGTGCAGAATATGGCACTATGCCGTTACCCACTGGTGTGGGTGGCGAATGCATCACTGCCAATCCGGGACGAAACCTTGTCGCTGGCTGAACTCGCTGAATTTCCCATCATCACTTATGCACGTAACACTCAGCCGTTTGGGGAAATCAAAGAACGGTTTACCCAGGCAGAGGCAGCGAACGTCCGCTTTTTCACCTCAAGTTCTCTGTCGGCCTGTTTGCGCATGACACAGGATGGATTGGGGCTAGCGACCTTACCTACACTGATTGCCGAGCCTGAAATCGAAAAAGGAAACCTCAAACAGGTTCAATGCGACTGGTCGCCATCGCCACTTGGTTTCACAGCTTCCTACCTGCGCGCCCCCATGAACGGCGCCGCAGAGGAAGCCGCCAAGCTTGCGGTTGAAGTCGCGGCGATGCATGGGAATCAGTCGTGAACCTCTTCCACCTTTTTCACAGTCGGGCTTAGCCTTGCATTGACAATGGTTTGTGGCCGGTAGCCGTCGGCGTGCCATTTTTGCCAGACGGATTCATCAATAGTGACATTTACTGCCACATGACCGGCTTTTCGGCCTTTGATAGCGCGGTAAAAGCGCCCCTGATCGTCACCATTGCCGCGCAGACGTTGAAATTTGGCGTAGTAGCCGCTTAAAAACTCCTCGAATGAATCCCGCGGCTCTGCCCGCCAGGCTTCGTCTTCAATCTTTAGGTGGCTAAAATCAAGTGACAGCCCTTTGAGCTGCGCTTTTTCTGCTATCCATTTGAACGGGATAAACTTGAGTTCATCGTTCTCATATCCACCACCGACATTGGCATGGGCACCGATAAACCAGCGCTGCTCAACGTTTCCTATTTTCCTCGGCGCGTCTGTGTTTTCCGGTTGCACCCAAAGTGCAGTGTCATACGCGGCGCGGTGTTCATCCAGTGCGACAGCGTGAAACGCATTGGTCACCCAACTCGAAAGCTTTGTATCGTGCCAGGCGAACATGCCGCGCTCTGAAAAGAAGGTGCCGGGAACACCCAGCGCGCCGACCGTATCCCAAACACCAAGGAAATGGACTTTTACTGAATCACTGTAGGCTTCACGGAACGCAATACACTCTTTGGCATTGGGTGACAGCGATTTGTTGCGATACAGCTTATTGGCTTGTTTCAGCAACGCCGGGGTGGTGGTTTTCAGCAGGCCACATTTGCGTATTAACCCGCCCAAACTGCGCGCCGTATACGCGCCGCGGCTAAATCCAAAGATCCAGATTTCTTCGCCGCCGTGGTAATGCTTCGCCAGCCATTCGTAGCCCTGCATCAGGTTTTCCGTCAATCCCCATCCGGTTGTGCCGCTAAGAAAACGGGTAAAGCGCGATGTCCCGACACCAGGATCGTAGAAGAAGCGTTGGCGGAGCCCATTGCTGTCAAAAGGCTGGATACACTGGGATAAGAGATAAACGTTGGTTTGATCTTGCGGGTCGTTCCAGGTGCCATCAAAAAGCACGATAAGTTTTTGTCCTGGCGGAGAATGAATCATAGATACCTCCTTCCAAACGTCACATTTTTTTAAATTCTCTTGTGACGGAAGCATGAGTTTGTGCGCCATTAGGATGCGAAATCTGGATGGTGTTGCATCTTTTTGGTAGGCAGTTCCCGCCCTGAAATGGCGCAGGGGGTTGACTGCAATTTTATGTACAGGGCTGACCGGAATGCTTAACAAAGCCGAGACAAAGCGAGTTTATTCATAAAGTTGGATGTGTATCAGAGGGTTACTACGCAAAGCACATTGGGCTAGCTCACACAAAATTGGCCGTTCACAGAGTATGCATCCTAGCGGGCATCACAGTACCGATAACTTTTGTTTATCGGAAAAGGTAAAAAACTATAATTGGACGAAATGACACCTTCCTGCAACATTTAGTTAACACTAAAGGTATCAGGCGGAGACAAGGAAGCCATGACGCAAGTTGCAAGAAAGGAAAAGCCGGTGACATCTAACCACCACGAAGCCTCGGTCAATCAGGCGCGTGAAGTACGGATGCTGGCACGGCAAGGCAAGTTTACCGGCCCCACCAGCGGCTTTGCGCCAGGGTTAGCGCAGGGCAATATCGTTATCCTACCCAAAGAGTGGGCGGACGACTTTCTGGTGTTCTGTCAGAAAAACCCGGTCATTTGCCCTCTTCTGGCGGTGTCTGCACCCGGCGAGCCCCTGCTCGATACTCTGGGAGATGACATTGATATCCGTACCGATGTACCGGAATACCGCGTGTTTCGTGACGGTGTGTTTTGCGACTCTGCCACCGATATCAAACATCTCTGGCAAGACGACATGGTGACATTTGTGCTCGGCTGCTCCTTCTCGTTTGAAGATGCGTTGATCCGTGCGGGGCTTTCCCTTCGCAATATCGACTGCCAAGCCAACGTGTCTATGTACCGAACCAATATCGCCACTCAGCCAAGTGAACGTTTCAGCGGCAACATGGTGGTTTCCATGCGCCCGTTTAAACCGGCAGATGCGATTCGCGCAGTACAAATCACCACCCGTTATCCAAAATCCCACGGTGCTCCAGTGCATCTTGGTTTCCCTGAAGCAATTGGGATCAGCGACATTTCCAAACCGGATTTTGGCGATCCTGTGCCGCTCAGAGAAGGCGAGGTTCCTGTGTTCTGGGCGTGTGGCGTTACACCGCAGTTAGCGATTGCTAACGCCAAACCGCCCATCGCCATTACCCATGCTCCCGGCAAAATGCTGGTGACAGATTTAAGCAACGAGCAACTCTCTATTCTTTGATCACGAATTTTTTAGGACGAAAGGGGCAATGCCCCATTAAAAGGAGACTTCCTATGAAGTTGTTGAAAACCCTGCTACCTGCGATGGCTTTTACTGCCGCCGCCATGACTGCACCTTCCACGCTTGCGGCGCAATGGAACATGCCAACCCCGTATGGTGATGCCAACCTGCCGACGCAAATTGCCTACGGTTTCGCTGAGGATATCAAAGAGTCCACTGGCGGCGAGCTGGATATCAAAGTGCATTCTGGTGCGTCTTTGATCAAGCACCCTGAAATTCCACGTGCAGTGCGTACCGGACAGGTTCAGCTGGGCGAAGTGTTCATTGGCATCATGGGTAATACCCACCCTATTTTTAAGCACGACAACATTCCTTTCCTTGCCACGGACTACGAACAAGCCCACAAGCTGTGGGAAGCCGCCAAGCCTGAAATCGAAAAACAACTGAATAAAGAAGGCCTGATGCTGCTGTACACCGTGCCATGGCCAGCGCAAAGCCTGTACACCAAAAAACCCGTGAACTCACTGGCTGACATCGCAGGCACCAAGATGCGTGCTTACAGTCCTTCAACTTCCCGTCTGGCTGATCTGATGAACACCACCCCAACCACGGTTCAGGTGCCGGATATTCCGCAGGCATTCAGCACCGGCATTATCGACGCCATGATCACCTCGCCTTCTACCGGCGCAAACGGTCAGGCATGGGACTACCTGAGTGACTTCACTGAAATCAAAGCCTGGATCCCTAAAAACTTCGTGGTCGTGAACAAGCGCGCATTCAAACGTTTGGATAAAGAGACCCAAAAAGCGATTCTGGACGCCGCTGCAAAAGCCGAAGCGCGCGGTTGGGATGAAGTAGTGGCGCAGGAAGCCAAAGACACCAAAACGCTGGCAGACAATGGCATCACCGTGACCAAGCCTTCTGAGCAACTGCTCAATGAACTACAGGCGATTGGCGTGACCATGACCGAAGAGTGGGAAGCGGAAAATCCGCAGGCACTGACACCTGTACTTAATGCTTATCGCCAGTAAGTGATTGCTCACTAAATCATTTTTCTTGAGCACATAAACCCTCCCCCTGAAAACGGATTTGGGGAGGGTTAAACAAGCAACGTCCTGTTGCTACCGAATACCGAGCTACGCCTGTTGGGACGAATTACTATGAAACGAGCTCTCTACCTGTTGTCGGGCGGCCTGTCCGGTTTCTTTATCGTGTTGATCATGCTGATCATCCTTGCGCAGATTATCGGACGCATGGCGGGCTTTATTGTCCCCTCTGCCGAAGATTTCTCCGGTTATGCCCTTGCCGCCTCCACCTTTTTTGGTCTGGCTTACACCTTTCATGAAGGCGGCCACATTCGCGTAAACCTGGCTATTCAGCGCCTGCCGGAAGAGTTCCAACGCCCGTTGGAAACTGTGGTGCTGACTGTCGCCTTCCTGCTGCTGTGCTTTGCCAGCTACTACTGCACCTACATGGTGTGGGAGTCTTACGATTTTGAGGAAGTGACCCACGGCTATATACCGATCCCGCTCTGGATCCCGCAGGTGCCTGTTGCCCTCGGCATGATTGCCTTCAACCTTGCGGTACTCGACAGCCTGATTGAAAACATCCGCGGCATTACACCGCACTACAAACTGCTCGAAGGTGAAGAAGTCTCGCTCGACCTTCCCGAATCAAAAGACGTAGAAAAAGACGGGGAGCGTGCCCAATGACAGACATGACCACCATTTCCTTTATCCTCGCCGCCTCTATGCTGCTGTTTCTGGCCGCTGGGCTTTGGGTTTCCCTCGCCCTGATTGGCGTCGGCGTGATTGGCCTTTACTTTACCGGCAACGAGCAAATCGGCTTACTGTTCGCGTCATCAAGCTGGGGAGCCAGCACCAGTTGGTCGCTTACTGCACTGCCGATGTTTATCTGGATGGGCGAACTTCTGTTCCGAACCCGCCTTTCCGAAGATTTGTTCAAAGGGCTGTCTCCTTGGCTGAGCAGCTTTCCCGGCAAACTACTGCATGTGAACGTACTGAGCTGCGGGATTTTCGCTGCGGTGTCAGGCTCGTCGGCAGCGACTGCCGCGACTATTGGCCGCATGACGCTGCCTGAGCTAAAAGCGCAGGGTTACAGCGAAAAAATGGCCGTGGGTACGCTGGCCGGTTCCGGTACGCTTGGCCTGCTTATTCCGCCATCCATCATTTTGATTGTGTACGGCGTAGCAGCAGAAGTGTCGATTGGTCGCCTGTTCATTGCAGGGGCCCTGCCCGGCATCATGCTGATGGTGCTTTTTGTCGGCTACACCACCATCTGGGCGCTGATGAACAAAGATCAGGTGCCTCAACACAGCAGTAGCGACATCACCTGGTCAGTGCGTATCAAAGCACTGAAAAAGCTCATCCCTATCGTTGCACTGATTGGTTTTGTGCTGGGCTCTATCTATGGCGGATTTACCACGCCCACTGAAGCCGCTGCGCTTGGTGTCTTCGGGGCCATGGTATTGGCGAAACTGACCGGTTCACTCACCCGCCAAAGCTTTATAGAAAGCCTGCTCGGCGCAGTAAAAAGCGCCTGTATGATCGGCTTTATTCTGGTCGGAGCACACTTCCTGACATTGGCGATGGGCTTCCTGGGCATTCCACGCGCACTGGCGGAGTGGATTGCCGCGATGTCACTATCTCCGTTTGAACTGCTGCTCTACCTCACCATTCTGTTTGTGGTGCTCGGCTGCTTCCTTGATGGCATTTCCGTGGTGGTACTGACGGTTGCCGTGGTGTTGCCCATGGTGCAGCAAGCGGGCATTGACCTGCTCTGGTTCGGCATCTTTATCGTGCTGGTGGTTGAGCTTTCTCAAATCACGCCGCCAGTGGGTTTCAACCTGTTCGTTATTCAGGCGCTCACGGGCAAAAACATCCTGTATGTCGCAAAGGCTGCCTTCCCGTTTTTTATGCTGATCCTACTGGGGTTAGTGTTGATCACGGTTTTTCCAGACATCGTGACCTATCTGCCGACGACCATGAGCCAGCGTTAATCGGCTAATTGAAAAAGGATTTATCCATGAAACTGAACTGCGATATGGGAGAAAGCTTCGGTGCCTGGACTATGGGCAAAGATGCCGAAGTGATGCCCTGTGTCGATATGGCGAGCATCGCCTGCGGCTTTCACGCCTCCGACCCTGTCACCATGCAAAAGACGGTCGACCTGGCACGCCAACATAGTGTGTCGATTGGCGCGCACCCCGGCTACCCGGATCTCATGGGTTTTGGCCGCCGCAAGTTTGATTGCACAGAAGAAGAACTTTACGCCTGGCTGGGTTATCAAATCGGCGCATTGCGTGGCATTTGCCGCCAGCAAAAAGCGATTGTGGATTACGTCAAACCCCACGGTGCACTCTACAACACCATGATGAAAGACATGGCAGTGCTGAAAACCGTGATGCGCGCAGTGAAAGATGCTGCGCCTGGTTGTCCTCTGGTGGTGATGGCTATCCCGAACCGTCAGCCTTTACTGTCGTTGGCGAAAGAAGTCGGCATCGAACTCATGTTTGAAGCCTTTTCAGACCGCGCGTATGACGATGAAGGCTTTCTGGTTGACCGCCGCATTGAAGGCGCAGTGCATGGCAGTGCTGACGCCATTCTCAAGCAGGTTCAACAAATCGTTGATTCCGGCACTGTCACTACCCTAAGTGGCAAAACCCTCAAGGTTGAGGCTGACACACTTTGCATTCACGGCGACGGCCCACACGCTTCCGCCGTGGCTCAGGCGTTGACGCAATGGAGGGCAAATGGCGCGAATTGAGGCAGTCAATGAACAGACATTGATTGTGTATTTTGGAGACAGGATTGATGACGCGATTGCCGCTGAGGTGAACCGCGCTATCTATCAAGTTAAAGCGGGGCTGGGTGATCTCATCACCGACATTATCCCGTCTTACAATTCGATGCTGGTCACTTTCGACCTGCACCGTACCGACCGTTTCGACATCATCAAACGTATCCGTCAAGCATTGGAGAGCGAAGTGGATGCGGCAGGTGATGACAGCGACAGTGTGGTGGTAGAAATCCCTGTCTATTACGGTGAAGAAGTGGCGCTGGATATTGCTGATGTGTGCAAGAAAACCGGACTGGATGCCGACGCCGTGATCAAGCTGCACAGCGAGCGGGAATACCGCGTGTACGCGATTGGCTTTAGCCCTGGCTTTGCCTACCTTGGCAGTCTGGACGATGCGATTGTCATGCCGCGCAAATCGACTCCGCGCCTCAAAGTGCCCACGGGCAGCGTGGGACTTGCGGATAACCAGACCGCAATTTACCCCAGCAGCACACCGGGCGGCTGGCAAATCATCGGCCGCACGCCGCTCAATATGGTGGATTGGGACAGTGAATCCCTCGCCCGCGTCAACGTCGGTAACAGGGTGAGATTCCGTCCCATCGACAAGGAAGAGTTTCTCGCACAAGGCGGTGTGTTATGAGTTTCGATGTGATCAAACCCGGCATGCTGGCACTGCTGCAGGACAGCGGCCGCTTCGGTTTCCAGCACCTTGGCATCACCACTGGCGGGCCAATGGACGAACACGCCTTCTACTGGGCGAACCGTCTATTAGGAAACAAACCCGATGCCACACAGCTGGAAATCACCTTTGGCCAGCTCTCGCTGAAAGCCAACGCGCCAACGACGGTCGCCATCACAGGTGCTGATTTGGCCGCGACCCTGAACGACAAAGCGATACAGCCCTGGCTAACCTACGCCATAAAGCCCGGCGATGTGCTGGCTTTCGGCGCACCCAAATCCGGCCTGCGCGCGTATCTTGCGGTGTCCGGTGGGTTTAACTGCGAGCCAAAACTTGGAAGCTGCGCGACGGTCAAACGGGAACAACTGGGCGGTTTAAGTGGCATTGGCGACGCGCTGAAAAAAGGCGATACACTGCCGTTTACGCCAAATAAAGACGTCATCGAAAGCCGTGCTCCGAGATGGACAATCCCGGATTACGACGCCCCTCTGGAACTAGGCGTCATGCCCGCTTACCAGAACGCTTCATTCACTCACGACGAGCAGATGACCTTTTACACCAGCCGCTATGAAGTGAGCCAGAATATCGACCGCATGGGGTATCGCCTTTCCGGTACGCCAATCAAAAGCCAGCTCAGCGGGATTATCTCGGAAGGGATTGCCTTTGGGGCGATTCAAATCCCCAATGATGGTCAGCCGATTGTGCTGATGAAAGACAGACAAACCATTGGCGGTTATCCGAAAATCGGCTGTTTAAGTAGCCTGGGCGCAGGACAACTTTCCCAGCGCCAGCCTGGACAAGCCGTTACCTTCGCGCCCATGGATGTCGCGGATGCAGAGGTCGAAAGACGGCTGTTTAACCGGGTGATCTTTGGATAAACAATCCTGACATTAAATTAACTGGCGTGGCGCAACCTATCTGCGCTACGCTTTGACGAAAATTTCCAGACACACTGAAAACCATGAACATTACCATCAGAAACGTACTGCCTTCCGATGCCAACGTCATCACCGACGTAATCAATCCCATCATTCAGGACGGAAAATCCACTCTACTGGATACCCCTTTTTCCGCCTCTGACCAGAGCTTTTTTATTCAGTATTTCCCGGTAAACGGCGTCTTTCTGGTGGCACAAAACACGGACACAGCAAAAGTGGTTGGCTACCAAACCGTCGAACCGTTCGCGAGCTACACCCGCGCGCTCGACCACGTTGGCATTCTCACCACTTACGTCGAGCAAACCAGCCGCGCGCAAGGCGTCGCCTCCGCCCTGTTCGCCAGCACCTTTGAAACCGCCAAAGCCCGCGGTTTTGAGAAGCTGATTGCCAACATCCGCGCCGACAACCAAACCGCGATTGACGCTTACCTAAAGCAAGGTTTTGAAGTTGCAGGCACCGCGAAAAAGCACGCCAAGATCAATGGTCAGTACATTGATGAAGTGATGCTGGAAAAGTTCTTGTAAGACTCTGCTTCAACGAGTTATTGAAGCCTTTTGATACGAGAGTGTTGGAGGGCTTTTGGTCACCAACCGAATATGTGGCAACCTCTACTTACTGCACAGCTGAATGATTGAACGTATTACGATCGACTCTGAATGGCTTGATCAAAAATAGTCCTAAGCCCCTTAACGTCGCCATAGAAACCCTCAATATTCGCTTTTATCCATTCCTCTTGGGTAATCGCAGGCCACGAGATTTCGTAGCCAGTTACGAACAGTAACTCTTCAAAGAAAAATCGGGTCGAACGCCCATTACCTTCACGAAAAGGGTGAATAACATTTATCTCACAGAAAATATCAGAGGTGAGTTCGACAACTGCTTCTCTATCTAAACAATCAAGAAGAGCTGGAATTCTCGCAAGCTGTTTAACCAGTTCGGTTTTGATGAACTGACAAGCACAAAATCGAGTATCGCCTTTTGAAATATCAACGTCACGGAGCTGACCTGCCCACGGATAAATATCCTGGAAAAGCACACGATGCAACTTCAAGAAATGGTCTAGGGTGAAATCTTCTAAAGATTCTGCTTCACTGATGTACTCCATATACCTGAAGCGAACAAACTCCGCCTCAGCCTCTGCAAGAGCATCGGCATCGCGGATATTTAGTAAGTTTTTCAGTACGTCAGAGTCACTGTAGCAGTGAGGGTCTTGGTGAACGCCGTATTTATCTCGCATACTGACGTTTCAGTTCCTCCAAGGACTGTTGTTTTTTTGCCTTCAAGCTAAGTCCTTCATAAGACATGCTCACTTCCAAGTTACTCAGTTTCGGAGAGAAATTGCGGGACGTTTTTTTTGTATTTTTAGGGGCTTCTGTATTTTTCATGATGAAAAGCCTTTGCTGTTAATTGATTATATTTTAACGTATTCATTGCTTTTGAGCGAACCCAGAGTGGAATTAACGGCTCGGTTCTTTTTTCAAAGCCGAATGCTATAAGCTTGAAAGAACCCAAAACCTCCAATCACCTCGTCCTCAGTTTCTCCCAAACTTCCATGCCCGACCAAGGCTCCTGAAACCCATACGGATACGCAGGTAAACCCGGAGCAGAAACCGCATCCAGCTCTGCGATATGCTTGTCTGGTAAGGTGACATTCGCGGCGGCGAGGTTCGCTTTTAGCTGTTGCGCTGTTCTTGCGCCGAGCAGGATGGATGACACACCGGGTTTTGCGCCGAGCCATGCCAAAGCAATATCTGACATTGGGCATTGGTGTTGTTTGGCAATATCAGCAAGTACGGCCAACACGCGGTGCGTCTTCTCGGTGTTGCGGATATCGTAGGCTTCGACGCCACGGTTTGGGTCTTCGCCTAAACGGGTTGCGCCTGTTGGTCTGATGTCGGCGTTGTATTTTCCTGTCAGCCAACCACCTGCCAGCGGTGACCATGGCGCGAGGCCAACTCCCTCTTCCAGACAACACGGCAGCACTTCCCATTCAATGCCGCGCTCAAGCAGGCTGTATTGGGGTTGCAGTGCTGTGGGTACTGGAAGGTTATAGGCTCTTGCGGTGGTAATGATTCGCTGCAACTGCCACCCTGTCAGGTTTGACCAAGCGGTGTAATGGATTTTGCCGCTTCGAACCAAATCATCCAGCGTCGATAGGGTTTCCAGAATGTCCGTATCTTTGTCCCAACCATGGATGTAATACACATCAATCGCTTCCACTTGTAGTCTTTTCAGGCAGGCTTCCACTGAGCGGATAAGGCTACGCCTTGAGGCACCGAAACTGCCCGCTGGCGGCGCGAATCGGCCTTTGGTGGCGATAACTAGGTCGTCCAGCCCTCCCCGCGCTTTGCCCCATTCGCCGATAATATTTTCCGAGCCTCCACCGCCGTAAACATCTGCGGTATCGATAAAGTTGCCGCCGTGTTCGACAAAGAGATCAAGCTGATTGAACGCCTCCTTCTTTGACGTTTCGCTGCCAAAGGTCATGGCTCCCAGCGCAAAGCGCGACACGATGGGGCCTGTGCGTCCGAGCGGATTATGGGTTAGCCCAGTTGATACTATCTCGTCTTTCATTGTCACTTCCTCTTCCCATTGGATGCCGTCCCTGAGTTGGGACGCTGCATTGCCTGTCTGTTTCCTAGACTAGGGGAATGGCGTATTTCATCAACGAAACAGAATGACAAGGTCTTTTCATGAGCGAAAAGAAAGTGGACTGGAACGATCTGCAACTCTTTCTCGCCGTCGCGCGCGAAGGCGGATTATCCAACGCGGCCAGAGTGGCAGGCAAAAGCCCCGCAACACTGGGCAGAAGAATGTATGCGTTGGAAAAAGCCTTGGGCTGTGAATTGTTTGCCCGCCATGATCGGGGTTATGAGCTTCTTGCAGAAGGGAAAGCACTGCTTGATGAGCTTCAGGGGATCGAGGGAAAACTGCACCAACTCACGACGCCTTCGCAAAAACGGCAGCTTCCCTTGATAAAGCTTTCCGCCGGTACCTGGACGACTTTATATCTGCTGGATCATATCGACGATCTTTCCGGCTCACCGCCAGACTGCTGCATCCGGTTTATTGCTTCGGAAAAAGTGTTGGATATTTCTCACCGCGAGGTGGTGATTGGCTTTCGCAACCAGCGTCCGTTGGAAGAAAACCTCGTCTGTCGAAAACTGATGCGCATTGAATTTGCCGCCTTCGGCACTGAAAGCGCCCCCGAACGATGGATAAAAACGCTGGCCGATACCCCATCTTCCCGCTGGCTTGCAAAAACCGCGGGCGACAATGTGCTTGTCGAAGTCAGCGCACCAAGAAACAGTCTGGATTTGGCGCTATCAGGCAAAGGCATCGCGCTGCTTCCCACATTTATCGGCAACCGCTACCCGCAATTGGTGAAAAAAGGCGACGTTATTGACGAGCTAAGTCACGACCAGTGGCTGGTGATCCATCATGAAGACCGATATTTGCCTGAAGTCCGGCGGCTGATTGAGAGGATTGGGCGAGTGTATGGGTAAAAAAGAGAGAGGCAAAACGCCTCTCTCAATGGTTTATCGCAAATCAGTTCACCCTGCTCACTGCTACCCCTGTCGAAGCAGCTTGTTTCGACAACAATACCCGCGCTGCTGCGACTGCACTTTCCGGCCTTGGTGAATGGGCGCAAAGGTAGTTCACCACATCCGGGTATTCCAAGGCATCGTAAGGGCTTCGCAGACCAACAACGACAAGGTTGCTGAAATCTCGGCTCAGTTGCTGCACCGTTTGTTTCGCTTCTACCTGATCAAAATCTTCACCCGGAAGTGGGTGGTTTTCGGTGACGACCACCAGATAGCCATCATCCAGGTTTGGCAGCGTGTCTTTAGTGACGACCTGACAGTGGGTGTGCAGCTTGGCCAGTTCATCGCGGAAAGCGTCAAATGCCGGTTGCGCTTGATTGGGGCCGATTCCGCGCGGGTTCATCAGGTTGTGATAGCTCGATTTTGGTGTGGCGTTCAAAAGGTAAAGCGGCTTGTCGGCAACGTCTTTGAGGCCACCACGCAGCCATACCACACCCTCATTCGCAGCCTGTTGAGCGACTTCTCGGTTTTCTGCAAACGAGAATGGCTGGTAAAGCGTTTGTGGAACCAGTTTCGCCAGCTTGAATGCAACAACGCGTTTTACCGCATCATCAATCACGGATTCTGCCAGCTCGCCAGTTTCCACCGCATCAATCAGGCCGTGGATCATCGCCAGTTGTTTATCAAGATAAGCATCGGAGTGATCATAGTGCTCTTCCGAAAGCATGATCATGGTAATGCCCGCTTTCATCGCCTTAACGGCAGCATCAACCGGTTGATAGTGATTCTGTATAGCCCCCATGTTCATGCTGTCAGAAATGATAATACCTTCAAAGCCCATATCCCCACGCAGAACATTTTGCAGGATCACCGGGGACAAGGTTGCAGGGGCTGAATCATCCAGTTGCGGATAGAGAATATGGCTGGTCATGATGAGATCGACACCGGCATCAATCGCCGCCTGAAACGGCGCGAGGTCGTTGGCTTTCAGTTCATCATAAGATTTATCCACCCGTGGGATTTCCCGGTGGGTGTCACCGTGGGTATCGCCATGTCCGGGGAAGTGCTTGGCACAGGCGACGATATCACCTTGATGCAACCCTTTCACTGCTGCCGCGGAATGGGCACTCACTTTGCTCGGCACATCCCCAAACGAGCGGGTATCAATAATCGGTGATGCTGGGTTTAAGTTAACGTCGCAACACGGGCCCAGAATGCAGTTAAAGCCTGCGCTTCGCATTTCTTCGCCAAATACACGGTACATGTTGGCCGTGCCGCTCACCTCTTCAGCCACGCCCAACGCCAGATTACCAGGGCCAGTTGTTGACTCACCCACCAGCACGCCCCACGCGCCTTCCTGATCCACACCCAGGAGCAGTGGTAAACGGTCGTGTTGTTTGAGCAAGGCATCCAAACCTTTGTTCAGCACGTGTGCTTCTTCGAAGGTTTCAGCATTGTCCTGACTGAGGTAACAACCGCCGAGGTTATATTCAGCGATCATCTGGGCAGCGGTGTCTGCCGTCTTTCCGGGAAACGCCAGAATAAAGAGTTGCCCGATTTTCTCTTTCAGGCTCCATTTGGCGATCTGTTGCTCAATTGGGTTCATGTTTTCTCCTCAACGTTTCCTATTGTTGCCTACGCGGCTTGTACGGGTGTAGGAGAGCATAAGTTGGAATGCTATGTGATTGTTTTCTTGAGATCCCAGATGCTGGAAATGCTTTATTGAGCAACCTGATATCATCTCGTTTTGCGACGGTATTCATCTTCACAGTGAGATGCGATTGGGTTGGGAAACTATTCGGGAATTTCAGATTCAATACGGTTAGCTCGAATGGGATGCCTCACACTCTTGTATCATTAACTTAGGGATGAGGAAGCGGGTTTAACCATATTGAAAAGTTCAAGCAGCAAAGTCTTACTGCTATTAGCGCTGATATACGGAGCACCCACTGTCTGTGCCAGTGAGTCGCCCGACGCTCTGCAAATCCAGCTTGCCAAGAAAATCGTGGTGGATAACCACAGTCGCGGCTATCCACTCGCCAAAGAAACGTTTCTCCAACTCATAAACGGAAAACAAGCAGGTGATGCATGGTTTTACCTGTTTTTGATTGCTTACTACGAAAAAGAGCATGACCAAGATGTGAATGCCTATTTAGACCTGTTGAACAACGCGCAATCAAATGGCTCTTTATTGGCAATCGCGACCCTTTATTACATCTACCAGACTTCCTACCTGATCGCCGCACCTGACACTCAAAAAGCGGATGAGCTAAACGCTGAATTCCAGAAACTCGCCAAAGAGCAAGATATCCCAGAGCAGTTTTCATTTGGCATGATGGTAAATACAGCGAGAAAACTTTTAGGGGTGAATGAGATGGAGATGGAAAAGGAAAGAAATGACTGAACAGGAAAGGGATTTCAAACACGGAATAGCAAGGATGCCTTTGCGATCTGCTGCAATCCAAAAACTCTCATCACAACCAATCGAGGCATTTCAAGGCACATGTATCGCCTCAACCTACTGACATTCTGAACTCACGCCTGCCCCCAATTTTCCGTCAACGGAAATCGCTGGCGAAATATTGTCGGACAGTGCCTCCGCCAGAAAACGCCACACTGCATCAACGGCCTTGCTTCGGGTTTCCCGGCCCAAGCAGACTAACTGAACCGGCTTGTTTTCAGGGCTTTGCCATTCCGTCAGAATCGGTACCAGTTTCCCCTGAGCGATTTCTTCTGAAATGGTGTTCGGGTCGACGGTCACTATGCCTAAACCTTCCACAGCCAAATCCACCATCGCCCTGCCATCATTGCCAACAATGGCACCTTTCACTTCAACGGACTGGATTTCCCCGTTTGGGTGGGTGAAGTGCCAATGGTTCATCGTTGCGGCGTTGTTCTTGAACACCATGCAGTCATGATCTTTGAGTTGATGTGGCGTTTTCGGCTTGCCGTGTTCGGCAAGGTAAGAAGGCGCGGCGAAAGTGCCGTGGGTTTTCGTCCCTATCGGGCGTGCCACCAATGTCGAGTCCGGCAGCTTTCCGGTGCGGATAGCAATATCAACGCCCGCTTCAAGCAGATCAACCACATCATCGGAATAATCAAGCTGCAGTGTAATTTTGGGAAAACGCTGGCGCAGCGCTTTCACGTGCGGGGTGAGGTACTGTCTTCCAATCAGTGTCGATGTGCTGATCACCACCCTCCCCGCCGGTTCCGCCTGCCCTTCCATCAGCAAATGACGGGTTTCCCCCACCAGTTGACCAAGTGATTCCGTTGCATTCATCAGCCGCAGGCCATCTTCCGTCAGGCGCAATTTGCGTGTGCTGCGCTGTAACAGGCGCTGCTCCATATACTGCTCAAGCTGAGAGACTTTCTTGCTGACCGAAGAACGCGGCAAGCCCAGCTGGTTTGCCGCTGCCTGAAAACTGCCCAGCTCGCTCACCAGTCTGAACACGTAGATGTTCGGCAACTGTTGGTGTAATTGCTCCATGCCAATGTTTCCCTTTTGGCAACAAATTGATTCCATATTAGGCACTAAAAGGCGAACAATTCAACCGCTAGGATAAGCCTGTCAATCACGAACAAGGAAGCATCATGGAAAACAAAACGATTTTAGTGACGGGTGGTACAGCAGGCATTGGACTGGAAACCGCAAAAACACTGGCAGCCCAGGGAAACACCGTTATCGTCACCGGACGCGATGAAGAAAAGCTGCGCCGCGTATCCGCCCAATCCGGTGTTCAGGCGTTTCGCTGCGACAGCGGCAACCCGGTGGAAATCACGGCTTTGGCTGAACAACTCAAGCAAGCCGATATTACCCTCGACGGCCTGGTGTTAAATGCGGGTGTCTTTTTCCCGCAGCCCATCGGTGAAATCTCCGCCGACGACATCAACCATACCTTTGCGATTAATATGGCCGGGCCATTGCTGACGTTGCAATCGCTCTTGCCACTGCTGAAAAACCCCGCGAGTGTGGTGATGGTATCCAGCGTTGTGCTGGATAAAACCTGGCCTTCCACCGCCGTGTACACCGCCAGCAAAGCAGCACTTGAAGCCATTGCCAGTGTGGCGAGCGTGGAACTGGCTGGACGCGGTATCAGAATCAACACTGTCCGTCCTGGCGTAACTCTGACCGAGATTCAGGCTAAGGCTGGCATGTCTGAGGACGACATTGCAGCATTGGCTGAAGGACTGTCTTCAACACCACTCGGACGGGCATTGGTCGCTGACGATCTGGTGCCCGCGATTACCTTCCTGCTTTCCGACGGTTCATTGCCCATGCGCAATGCGGTCATGACCGTCGATGGGGGCGTTCGTCTTTAACTCCTATAAACCACACACTTTAAGTGGAATTCGTGACACATATAAATGTAACTTTCTGAATTATCGATATATTGCTCGCCATTGATAATGCAGTAAGGAAATCAATGTGAAACGAATTGGAATCATCGGCGGCATGGGTAATGAAGCCATGGTCGATCTGGTCGAAAAGATTGCCGCCAACCCTGAGCACCAAAGCGCAGAATACCTGGTGTTTGGAAATTCACGCCTGGCCTACAAACCGGAAGAAGTGGGGGTTGAGTGGCAGCCGGCCGATGAACCGGAGCTGAGAAAGCACGATACCGCCACCTTCACCCTACGTTTTATGCAGCACCTTGGCGCATCGGTGCTGGGGCTTGCTTGCAACAGTGCTCATGAACTTTTCCGCACCCTGACGCCGAATGTTCCCGTTCCTTTTGTCGATATGGTCAACGAAACAGCCAAACGCCAGCGTGGATGTGAAGAACGCATTCTGGTGATGGGTGTCACCAGCCTGGTTTGCTCCGGCCTTTATCAGAAGGCGCTGGCGGAATTTGGGCTCGACAGTGTTGCACCGGACAGTGCCAATCAGGCCAAGGTGATGGACGCGATTTACAACAGCGAGTTTGGTATTAAAACGGCACAAATCACTGCACAGGCAGAGAACCTGCTTTGCGAGGTGATCAACGCTGAAACCGAGCGCCACGACTGCAATAAAGTGGTGTTGGGCTGTACTGAACTGCCTCTGGCGTTAACGCCGATAAGCGTTGAGCGTTTCAAAAAAGAGGGGCGACTGAACCTGAATATCGAGGTGATTGATGCATCTCAGGTGCTGGCAGAGAGTCTTCAATGCGCTGAAGGGCAAGCACATACGCTGGAAAGTTCGCTGGATAGCTACCATGGTGAGCATTGCGACTGGCTGGCACCGCTGGCCGTAAGTGTTCAGGATTTACCTTCCCTGTGCGATATCCAAAAGCGCATCTTCAATTTGACCGAGCAGTTCCTGGCGGCGCGTGGCGAACGAATCCGTGGCAGCTACTCGCATCTGCCAACGCTGTTTTTCTCTGAAAGCGCAACGGATGTCGCCACAAAACTGACTGCGCTTGGTATTGAAGTCTTCCCGCAGGCAGCGCTGAGCGATGAAGATGTCTTTGCCGCGCTGTCCCGTCACGCGGTATCCAAGCCAACGGCTAAATAAAACTGAATTAATCACGACGCAATCTGCCAGTTTTTTGTGCGAGGTTTAAGCAGAGATGGCAGGTTGTGTTGATTGAATTTTGGCCCTTTTTGAGATCCAGAAGTTGCTATTTAATTAGGAAAAGTCCAGCATGATATTTGAAGGCATTCAGCCACCTTATGTGGCATTTTATGGACAAGCTATAAGATTCCATTGTGAAGCAGCAATGGAATCTATAGATTTTATTCATTCATTTGCCAGCATGACGAACAAGAAAAATGGTGAATATGAACTCACAGGTGAGTTGACTGATCAAATATTGAATCATCTACATAATGTATTTCTTCATGCTGCATCTATATCCAGATATTTTTGGCCTACTACAAAAGGGGAAAATAAAATTCATCAAAAAAGAGCGTCGCAGTTAAGAAGTATCTTTAATATAGATGGTAATAATCCACTCAAAAGCAGAAAACTTAGAAATTGTCTTGAGCATTTTGATGAGAATTTGGACAAATACCTAAACGAAAAACCTGTTGTAGGATTCATTATTCCTTCGTATGTTGGTGGAGAAATTGAGAGCGACGGCGTGCCTGTCCATTTGTTCAGGGCTTTTTATATTGATACTGCAATATTTGAAGTCCTTGGTGAAAGATTTGACGTTCAGCCGATTGTGAACGCTATATGTGATCTACATTCCGGAGTAGATGTTAGATAACAAGAATGAATGTGGACGTTTACTCGAAGCGCATTTTTTAATGCTATCCAGAAATTTAGGCGTTTAAATCAGATTTGGCTTAGTAAGCTCCAGTTATTCAGTTGTTAGGCATTAAAGAGGAATATATGGACTCAACGATTATTGGTGCTTTGATTGGTGGTGTAGCAACTATTTTGGCAGTTTTTATTTCTTGGTCACTGCACAAAAAAGTCACCACTCAAGAATCGATAAATACCTCATCACGTCGAAAGGAAACCTATGCCCCTGACGAACACGACATCTATTTTATGCAGTTTATTCTTCACGACGGTTACGAGGAAAACACTCCTATCTCGACCAACGAGCTTGCGATACATCATAATGAATATTCACCATTAGAGTTAGAAGTGAAACTGATAAATCTAGATAACAAAGGCTTTGTAAAACGTGTAAACCGAGAAGATTGTGGTTTGGGGCAGTGGCAGATGACCTTACAAGGAGTGGAGTTTATGCTTAGTAATAAGCATACTCTGCAAGATTTAGTCGAAGAGCGGCGGAAGCATACCTAACACATATGAGCCCTTCTCCGGTCAATAGGCAATAACATTCTTTTTGCTGCGTTAGCAGCCATTTCTCTCGAACAGAAAAGCCGTCTACTTCGTTTTGCCCAAAACGCCCCAAAGATCAAAAACCAAAACCCCCATCTAACTTCCCCCTTAAAAGGGGGAAGAACCAAGAGCACTTCATCCACTAAAACATGGTGTTATTGTGGGCGGATTCTTCTGGCACTTGCTGAATGGCATCCCAGTGTTCGACTATCTTGCCCTTTTTGTCGAATCGGAAGAAATCCATGGTGACGTATTCGTCGCCGCCCGGCCAACGCTGGCGGGTATGCAATGCCACCAAATCCCCTTCTGCTATCACACGCAGAAACGCGATGTCCTTGTCCGGGAAGTCCTGGTGCATCTTTTCAAAATACGCAATAAAACCCTTTTTGCCGTCTTCCACAGCCGGATTATGCTGGGTGTAATAGTCGCCCACATACAGCTCGACTGCTTTGGCGGGTTCACCCAAATACGCGGTGCGGTAGAAGTCCATTGCAGCTTCTTTGTTGTGCTCCAGTTTTTCTTTATCGTGCATTACTACCTCGTATCCTTCACCACGAAAAAACGCGCTTTCGCGCGCTTTGTTCTGCGTCAATCAATGGCGTAAAGTCGCACCTACTGGCTGGCTTTTTGCAGCAGCTCATACAGTTCGTCTTTGAGATCGGCGCGCTCCATTTTCAGCCGTTTCATGTCTTCGTCTTCAATCGGAGATCCTTTGAGTTCGAGCTTGCGGATTTCTGTGTCCAGAGAGTTGTAACGGGCGGCTTCCTTGGCGAAATGCATGTCCGATGCAATCAGGTGATCAATCAGGTTTTCGAGCTCTGGAAATTCGTGTTTTAGAGAATGGCTTTCACCTAACATCATGGGCCTCTTTGTTCAGCGTTATCTTCGTGTAAAAAGTAGCAGCCCAGTCGGAAAGTGCGTTCACATTGCGCGGGTCTTGCAGCGTTTAGTGATGAACATCTCACTAAGTGCACATGAAAGCTTTTCGCGAATACGCGGCGTTCGTGGATGCGCACCGTCATGACAGCAAAACATTCCTCTGCCCTTACAGCCTGTTTCAGAATTTGGAACCCCAGACGATAGTCAAACGCCGCACCTGACAATTTCTATACTTGCTTCAAATTGATGAACGGGAATTTACGCAGAGTGACGATTCGAACACCGCTGGCACCTTGTCTGGAGTGTGGTCTGGTTTCTGCCATTCCCGCGATTAGTGGTGAGCAAAATGCCTGTTGCCCGCGTTGCGGACATACCTTGTTCCGGCAGGTTATCGATTCGCACCAAAAGGTATTGGCCATCGGCACGACCTGTCTGGTGTTACTGACAATAAGCCTGGTTTTTCCCTTTATGACGATCAGTGTGCAGGGACTCTCGCACCACATCGTACTGCTCAATGCGCTCAGCGTTTTCCATTACTTCGACAACAATGCCCTCGCCGTTTTACTGGTGCTGACGGTTATTTTGCTGCCTGCCTGCTATGTTCTTGCCTTGATGGTGTTGTTCGTACTGGCCGCGAAAAAGCAAGAAGGAGACTACCCGGGGGATTCGTGGTGGGTGAAGCAACTGCTGCGCTTTGTGTTTCGTATCGAGCATTGGTTGCTGGTCGATATTTTCCTGGTGGGCGTTTTGGTCAGCATTGTCAAAATTGCAGCGATGACCGACGTGGTGATGGGCGAGTCGTTCTGGGCGTTTATGTTGTTTACCCTGATGCTGGTAAAAATCTCCCGGGCGACAGACAGGCATTGGCTTTATCACCACCTGTTTCGGCCAATGCCGACCGGAAAGGTGAAAGCCGGTGATACACACCTTAGCCAAAACCACACCGCTTGCCGTCTCTGCCACTGCATCAATATCCCGGATGAAAACGGCGATATGCCGGATGCCTGTCAACGTTGTCACAGTGCCTTGCAACCGTATAACCCGGAGAAAAGCCTGACCATTTCTGCCGCGTTGGCGATCACGGCTCTAGTACTTTATGCGCCGGCGAATCTCTACGCCATGATGTACACCATCAGCTTTGGTAGCACCGAGTCTTCAACCATCATGGACGGTGTCATTCTGCTCTGGCAACTGGGCTCTTATCCCATCGCGCTGGTGATTCTGACCGCCAGTGTGATTGTGCCGCTGACAAAAATGCTGATCCTTTTCCACCTGTTGATGACTGCTAAAACAACCCATCATCCTGACGACTCGCTGGCAAAGCTCAAGCTGTACCGTTTTATCGAGCTTATCGGCCGCTGGTCAATGATTGATGTGTTTGTTGTCGCACTGCTTGCCGCCTTGGTGCAGTTCAATAATTTGATGAGTATTTCTCCTGGCCCGGCTGTGGCCTATTTTGCCCTTGTGGTGATCTTCACCCTGATCGCCACCATGATTTATGACCCAAGAGCGCTCTGGACGCAGGAAGCCATCTCCCCTGCCATCACGACAAAACCCGCTACCCAGGATTTGCCGAATGGATAACGAACAAAAAAACACGGCGACAGTCAAACCGGCGAAACGCTTTTCCGCTGTCTGGATCATCCCACTGGTTTCGATTGTTGCCGGGGTGTGGATGATTTTTCAGTACATGAGCCAACAAGGGCCAGAGATTACTCTGACAGTGCAAACCGCAGACGGTATTCAGGCGGGAAAAACCCTGATCAAAGCACGCAGCGTAAAAGTCGGTACCATTACCGATGTCGCGCTTGGTGAGAATTACAACGAAATTAAACTCGTCGCCCGCATGGACAGCGGCACTGAGCGGATGTTGCGGGAAGACACGGTGTTTTGGGTTGTAAAGCCGCGTATCGGCACCGAAGGGGTATCCGGCCTTGAGACATTGCTTTCTGGCCCCTATTTGGAACTCCGTCCCGGCGAATCAGAAGAAAAACGCGAACACTTCACCGTGTTGGATTCTCCGCCTGTAGCACCGCCAGATGCCAAAGGGCTCAGGGTGGTGTTAACGTCGAATGAGGCAGGCAAACTGGCTGTTGGCGACCCGGTACTGTTCGAGGGATACACCGTCGGGCGGGTCGAGAAAGTCGGTTTTGATGTGAAAGATAAAAAGGCCACTTACCAGCTTTTCATCTTCCAGCCCTATGACAGCCTTGTCCGCACCCGCACCCGTTTCTGGCTCAATTCCGGGCTGGATATCCAGCTCAATGCGCAAGGTTTTAATGTGCAGATTGCATCACTGGAAACCCTGATCATTGGTGGCGTCAGTTTTGCTGTTCCCGAAGGTTCGCCGGAAGGCTCGCCCGTGACCGAGCAAATGGTCGATTTTTCCTTGTATGACGATGTGAAACAGATGCGGGAGAAAATGTATGAAAGCTATCTGCCGTTCGCCATGCTGTTTTCGGAGTCCATTCGCGGCTTACAACCCGATGCACCGGTGGAATACCGCGGCATACGCATTGGTACCGTAAAAAAAGTGCCGCTTCATCTGTCAGAGAAAGACGCCATCAGTACCGGCAATATCCCTATTCTGGTGCATATTGAACTTGAACGGATTTACGACCTCACTTCAACCGAAGAGTCTGAAACGCAACTGGCCGAAAACTTCAAAACTGCCTTTCAGAAGGGGCTGCGCGCAACATTGAAAACCGGCAATCTGCTTTCTGGCGCCTTGTATATCGATACCGATTTTTACACTGACGTACCGGATACTGAAGCCAATGATATCTATTTCGGTTATCCCGTTTTCCC
Source organism: Enterovibrio paralichthyis (assembly GCF_019209835.1). Classification (NCBI taxonomy): domain Bacteria; kingdom Pseudomonadati; phylum Pseudomonadota; class Gammaproteobacteria; order Vibrionales; family Vibrionaceae; genus Enterovibrio; species Enterovibrio paralichthyis. Next base: position 89,238 of record NZ_JAHUTS010000006.1, read on the forward strand.
AACGGTCGAAGGTGAGTTTGTCCAGTTCCAGCGCCAAGTCGGCAACATTCTCGACAAGCTGAACAAACTGCCTATCGAGACAACCCTCGAAAACCTCGATACGACACTTCAAACAACGAAAAAAACCGTCGCGTCGTTCGAGGGTGTCGGCAAGGAGCTGGCGGTAACTCTTGCCACGCTCGATACGCTGCTGAAGAAAAAAGAAACCCAGGAACTGCCCAAAGAGGTACAAGGAAGCTTGCAGCAATTGCAGAAAACACTGAAAGGCTTCAGTCCTGGCTCTGATTCGTACCTCGAATTGCAGCAAGCCATTTCCCAGCTCAACCGCGTTCTTGGCGAATTGGAGCCACTGCTGGAAACCCTGAATGCCGAGCCGGATGCACTGATATTCGGCACGGACGGTAAATCTGACCCTGTCCCTGTGAAAGGAAGCCGCCAATGAAAAAGATCATCACTGCCGGATTAATGGCAACTTTGCTGGTTGCCTGCTCCTCAACACCGGTGACACCGACACAGAACTTCTTGCTGACGGCGCAGCCAGCGGCCGGAACGCTCGCCTACCGGGATGGACAACCCTTGTTAGTGGTCGCCCCCATTACCTTGGCAAGCCTTTTGTCTGGCACTGGTATTGTCTATCAGACCAGTGACAACGCTATTGTGGTGGCACAGAACAATTTGTGGGCAGAAGATCTTTCCGGACAACTTGCCCAGCGGGTGATTGCCGGGTTGCGCGCAAAATCCCCGTCTCTCTGGCCAGTAACCGCAAGCGCACCCATCAACGAAACAGCGGCCTTCACCCTTCTGCTGCATTTTGAACAGTTCAACGGCAGCTACACCGGCAATGCACAGGTCGCCGGTGAATGGAGCCTGTTGGATGGAAACGGCGAGCTGGTGCGGTCAGAAACGTTCCATTATCAGGAGCCGTTGGCGGAAGAGGGTTATCCGGCACTGGTTAATGCACTGTCGGTAGCGACAGACCAACTGATTAACGCCTTGGCGCGGATTTTAGCCAACCAAACGCGGGCGGGTAGCGGCGTTCCAATCAAGGGGTAGCCAGCATACCCGTCTCCCCAAAAGTAAAAAGCGGCATTGATAGCCGCTTTTTCATTGCATGCAGACTCTTATGCCTGCTTCACCGCAGGCACCGTTGGATACATGATCCCCGACATCTGCTCCATACAGTGAATCACCTGGCAGCTGTAGCCAAACTCATTGTCGTACCAGATGTAAAGCACACAGCGGTTGCCGTCAGCAATGGTTGCCTCGCTGTCTACAACACCTGCATAGCGAGAGCCAACGATGTCTGAAGACACGATTTCCGTTGACTGGGTGTAGTCAATCTGACCGGACAACGGTGACATCAACGCGGTTTCACGCAGGTAAGTATTCAGCGAATCACGGTCAACTTCTTTACCCAAATTGAGGTTGGCAATGGCCATCGACACGTTCGGGGTCGGCACGCGGATAGCGTTTCCGGTCAGTTTACCTTTCAGCACAGGCAACGCTTTAGCGACCGCTTTAGCCGCACCGGTCGAGGTCAGCACCATGTTGAGTGATGCAGCACGGCCGCGGCGATCACCTTTGTGGAAGTTGTCGATCAGGTTCTGGTCATTGGTGAACGAATGCACGGTTTCAATATGGCCTGATTCCACGCCATAGCGATCATTCATGGCTTTCAACACCGGCGTAATAGCGTTGGTGGTACAACTTGCCGCTGAAACAATGGTGTCTTTATCTTCAATATCGGTGTGGTTTACACCAAACACGATATTTTTGATGTCACCCTTGCCCGGAGCAGTCAGCAGCACTTTTGATGCGCCTTTGGCAGTCAGATGCTGGCTCAAGCCTTCCACATCACGCCACATACCGGTGTTATCCACCACCACAGCATCATGAATGCCATGCGCTTCGTAATCCACTTCAGACGGATGGTTGGCATAAATGATCTGGATATAGTTGCCGTTTACAATCAGTGCATTGCGGCTGTGGTCCACCAGAATTGAGCCATTGAATGGCCCATGGACAGAATCACGGCGCAGCAAGCTGGCGCGCTTTTCAAGATCGCCATCTTTGCCGCCACGTACAACAATCGCGCGGAGACGCAGGGGATAACCCGGCCCGCTTTTTTCTATCATCAGGCGCGTTACTAAACGGCCGATTCTGCCAAAGCCATACAACACGATATCTCTGGGCTTCTTAAGACTCGTGGCTGGTGGCAAATCTGCGATTGCTGTCTGGAGAAAATCATCAAGTTGCTCGGTATCGTCATGTGCTTGCCAGTACTGGCTCGCCAGTCGGCCTATATCGATACGGCAAGGGGATAACGCCATAGTAGATAACGCTTCAAGGATAAGGAGCGTCTGGGAAGTAGAAACTTCCTGACCGGTATACCATCTCGCAACACGGTGAGATTTGATCAAATCAATGGTGCTTGCGTTGATCACTGCGCGACCATAGACCTGAATTTCTACACCTTTTTCACGATAGAGTTTGCCGATCATTAGCGACATGGTTTCGGCGTCACTCTGACTTTTTTGCCATTGGGTAAGGTATTGTTCTGGGCTCATCGTTACTTTCTTTCGCCTTTTTGAAGGTTAGGTAAATAAAAGAGTTGAGAGGGCTGTTTTTATTATTTTGGCGACGAGTCTAAAGGGTGGGCAATTATTAACCTAGTAAAATTAAGCACCGTTCTTTATGTATAACTATCAATACATTAAAGGTATTTGCGTAGATTTTTTACTGTCCGATCACGGCACTTTTCCCCAGCACACAAAAAATGATTGAAAGTTTACAACAACAAAATGTTCTCCTTCCGGGTTGCTTTCACTTACTACGCGACGTCAAATAAGTATCCACGCTGGATTGCCCCTGTTCCCTCCTCTGAATATGACGTTTTATTGATAAAATGATTACACGTCTAAATGTATTACTTTTGAGCCATAATTTTTAATCCAAATAATAACAGCGCCTTACAGGCATAAAATCTCAAAATGTCGACGCTGACTTGATAAAAAATCCAACAGATGTATCATTTAAAGGGCTTAAATGCTTAGACCACTAAAGGATGTATTGGATACATGAGTACAGAGACGATTTATCAAAACGCAGCACTAAAGCGTTTGAGGACAGATGAGGATGCTTGGGTGTTCCGCACACCGAAAAGGGAAGATGGCATCGCGATTCATCAACTCATCGCTAGTTGCCCCCCGCTCGATGAAAACTCTTCTTACTGCAATTTCCTTCAGTCTTCCCATTTCAACAAAACCTGCGTTCTCGCCGAGTACGATGGAGAAATCGCTGGCTTTATTTCTGGCTACCGTAAACCTGATAACCCCGATGTGCTGTTTGTGTGGCAGGTAGCGGTCTCTCCGAAGATGCGCGGTTTGGGTTTGGCTTATCAAATGCTGCAAGAGCTGCTGATGCGCTCCCACCTCGACGATCTACTGGCGGTAGAAACAACCATCACTGAGTCAAACCAAGGCTCTTGGGCGTTGTTCCGTAAACTTGATGCCAGCCATGGCAATAAAGGAAAAGTGTCGGTGTTTCTGGATGAAGAACGCCATTTCAAAGGCAAGCATGACACAGAGTTCCTTTACCGCATTCCTTTGAAAAAAACTCACTAATTAAAAAGAGAAACGGATTCCTTATGGACATTTTTAACAAGCAAGAGTCAAACGTTAAGTCATACTGCAACAGCTTTCCGGTTGTGTTTACATCGGCAAAGGGCTGCTGGCTGACCACTGAGGGTGGTGAGCGCTATATCGACTTTCTTGCCGGTGCCGGTTCGCTGAACTACGGGCACAACAATGCTGTACTTAAAAAAGCGCTAATGGATTATATCGACAGTGATGGCATTACCCATGGCCTCGATATGCATACTGAAGCAAAAGCCGCCTTCCTAACCGCACTCCGTAATCACATTCTCGAACCACGGCAACTTGATTACAAAGTGCAGTTCACCGGACCAACAGGCACCAACGCCGTGGAAGCAGCAATGAAGCTGGCCCGTAAAGTCACTGGCCGCACCAACATTGTTGCCTTCACCAACGGATTCCACGGCTGCACCATGGGTGCACTGACAGCCACAGGTAACCAACACCATCGTGGCGGCGCAGGCATGCCTCTGTTCGGCACTACCCGCCTGCCTTATGAAGGTTATGCCGACATTGATGGCCTGGCGCTATTCGAAACCATGCTGAACGATAACTCAAGCGGTCTAGACAAACCTGCGGCTGTATTGCTTGAAGTCGTGCAGGGCGAAGGTGGTCTGAATGTCGCTTCCAACGAGTGGCTGCAAAAGCTTCGTAAGCTTTGTACCAAACATAACATTCTGATGATTGTCGATGACATTCAGGCAGGTTGTGGCCGCACGGGTACTTTCTTCAGCTTTGAGCCGTCAGGCATTGAGCCAGACATGATCACTCTGTCGAAATCTATCGGTGGTTACGGTTTGCCAATGGCAGTTGTACTGCTCAAGCCAGAGCTCGACAAATGGTCTCCGGGTGAACATAACGGCACCTTCCGTGGTAACAACCATGCCTTCATTACCGCCACTCAGGCGATCGAAAGCTACTGGAGTAACGACGAGTTTGAAAACCACATTGCTGCGCGCAGCAAGCAGGTCGCCAAAACGATCGAACGTACGCTGAAAAAACTGCCATCTTTGTTCGTGCAAGCTAAAGGACGCGGCATGATGCAGGGGATTGAGTGTAAAAACGGTGATATCGCCTCCGCAATTTCTGACCGCTGCTTTGAAAAAGGCATGGTGATCGAGACTGCCGGTCCAAACGATGAAGTGGTGAAGTTCTTCTGCCCACTCACTATTAGTGAGTCTGAGCTGGAACAAGGCCTGCAAATTTTCGAACAGGCTGCCGTAGACATTGCCAACAAACTCACCCGCAAAGCATCTTAAGGAAAGAGAAGAACCATGATCGTAAGAACACTCGAAGAATGTAAGAACAGCGAACGCCGTGTCGTAGCCGAAACATGGGAAAGCGTGCGCATGCTGCTCAAAGACGACAAAATGGGCTTTTCTTTCCATATCACGACTATTTTTGAGGGAACAGAAACCCACATCCACTACCAGAACCATCTGGAGTCGGTTTACTGCATGTCCGGTGAAGGTGAAATCGAAGTTGTAGGGGGAGAAACCTACCCTATTAAACCGGGAACCCTCTATATCCTCGACAAGCACGACGAACATTACCTGCGTGCCTATAAAGATAAGGAAATGGTAATGGCCTGCGTATTCAACCCGCCCATTACCGGCCAGGAAGTACACGATGAAAATGGCGTGTACCCTCTGGTTGACTGATCGCCTCACCTAATTTGGGGGCTTAAGCCCCCCTTTTCTCTTTTCCTTTTTCGCAGACAAGGATTTCAACGATGACCTACACCGTAGAAAAGATCGGCGGCACATCCATGTCGGCTTTTGATGCCGTGCTCGACAATATTTTTCTTCGCCCAGTTTCCCCTTATAACCGCGTGTTTGTGGTTTCCGCTTATGGCGGTATTACCGATGCGCTGCTGGAATGTAAACGCACCGGTGAGCCTGGTATTTACCAGCGCGTCGCTCAACGCGATGAAGAGTGGCAGAGTGGATTCGATACCCTTGAACAGCGCATGATGCTGATCAACGAGAATCTGTTCGCCGACCCCCTGAACCGCACCCGTGCAGATAACTTTATCTCCCAGCGCTTGCAGGAAGCGCGTGACTGTATCAGCAACATTCTCGCGACCTGTAGTTATGGTCAATTCACCCTGCGCCAATACCTGCCACAAATCCGCGAGTTTCTGTCATCTATCGGTGAAGCGCACAGTGCTTATAACACCGCACTCAAACTCAGGACGCTCGGCGTCAACGCCCGTTTTGTTGACCTTTCAGGTTGGGACAACAAGCTTAGCGGCAGCCTGGACAGTGTGATTGAAAGTGCCTTCGCTGATATTGATGTCAGCAATGAGCTGCCCATTGTGACCGGTTATGCTTATTGCGACGAAGGCCTGATGAAGACTTATGACCGCGGTTACAGCGAAATGACGTTCAGCCGTGTTGCCTGCCTGACGGAAGCGGATCTCGCTATCATCCACAAAGAGTATCACCTCAGCAGTGCCGACCCACGTATTGCCGGGCCTGAGAATGTGCTGCCAATCGGCCAGACCAACTTCGATGTGGCTGATCAGCTGGCCAATTTGGGCATGGAAGCGATTCACCCGAACGCTGCCTCCGGCCTGCGCCAACAAAGTATTCCGCTGCAGATTAAGAACACCTTCGAACCTGAGCATCAGGGCACTTTGATCTCTGGCTCTTACCAGCCGGATGCTGAGCATATCGAGATCATCGCAGGGAAAAATAAAGTCTTCGCACTGCATATCTTTGATCAGGCTATGGTTGGCAATGTCGACAACGTCGGTTACGACATGATGGAAATGATTGCCGATGAAAGCGTCAGCTTGGTCGGTAAGGAAATGAACGCCAACTCCATCACTTATTACCTGAGCGGTGTCGCCAAGAACCTGAACAAGGTGCTGTATCGCGCTGAGAAACGCTTCCCAAGTGCGACAATCACCGGTCACATGGTGGCTTTGATTTCAGCCATTGGTGCCGAGATCAACACCAACACTACATTGAGCCGTGGCGTACTGGCTTTGATGCGCAATGACATTTCGCCGATTGCTGTTCACTCCTCAATGCGCAATGTGAACGTACAGTTTGTGGTAAAAGACGAGATGTACGAGTTTGCTATCCGAGCACTGCATGATGAGTTCTTTACCCAGGCTGCACAGAAAAACGTCGCATAACAGCGCTATTCATGCAAGAAGCCAGTGCCTTTCCGGGCGCTGGCTTTTTATTTTCGGCCGTCCGACAGAAATTCCCTCTCGTTTACCGAAACGAAACAGACAGAATGCGCCATAAAGTGTTACTCTAGCGGCGAATTTTCCTGTGAGAGCAAAGCAATGAGCAAATTAACGTCAGACATTCAGGCAAACCTGATGCTTTTCATTGAAGAAACCAAACGCACTAACGTAGTTTGGGGTCTGAAGAACGAAGAAGACGGCTGGCTGGCATGTGACTCAACTGAGTTCGAAAGCAGCGAAGTGATGCCTTTCTGGTCTGCGAAAAAAGATGCGGAGCATCACAACGTGGAAGAGTGGGCAGACTTCGAAGTGGTTGAGATCCCACTGGATGTGTTCGTTGAAGACTGGCTGATCACGCTGGATGAAGATGGCGTGTTGGTAGGTACCAACTGGAACGCAGAGTTGGATGGCAAAGAAATCGAGCCATCAGAACTGGCGAAAATGTACCTCTAATCCCGCCATGGCGCAGTCTTCGTACTGCGCCTTCTTATATCACCCGCCGCTAACTTTTCCCCGTCAGCCTGTGCTGCCAATTCTCTACCACCCCGGTTTCGATACGTTGTAGCACTTTGCCGCGCCAGCTTTCAGACAACGCAGTTTGCATTGCCAAGCGTTCCAATCCTTGCGGGTTTAACGGATCTACAAAGAAAATATCTGACGTCTCTTTCACCGTCACTGCATTAGCTGGGCGCTCGATGAGCACCAATGGTTCATGCACGCTGACGAAACCCGGCGTCAGAACCCGGTATAGCCAACCGCAACGCGCGCTGTCTTGCATTCGCTGTGCAAATCCTTCCACCTGCCAACGCTTGTCCAGTTTGTAGCAAGGGGAGCGTGGCTGGCTGATCTGAATGACTGCCTCACCCCACTGATAGACATCCCCGATGCACACGGTTGTCTCAAGCATACCCAGAGTGCTGATATTCTCTCCCATCCCGGGAGCCTGCCATGTTTGAATCCCGAATCGCGTTTGCCAGTGAAGATAGTGTTCCGCCGGGTATTGATGCAGTGCACGTTCTTCGCCACCGTGAAACCGTGTTTCGGCACATTCGTCACCCTCGAGTCCCACTGCTGACAAAAACAGCGGCTCTTCAATCCGCGACTTGCCCATCGCCGTTCGCATCCCGAACTGTTGCTGGACGTTTCCACGGTATACCCCTTCCAGGGCAAATAAGGTTTGCACGAAATTATTCCTCTCTCATTTGCTCGTTGTCGGTCACGGTAAAATTCACCTCACGCTCATTGTCCAGTGCCTTCAGGAAAGCCGTAATATCTTCGACGGCATCAGGTTTAAGTTTTACCCCGAGCTGGTGCCAGGCAGTATCCTTGACGGCTTGCTCGAGCGAATATATAGCACCATCATGAAAGTAAGGCGCTGTCTTCGCCACATTGCGTAATGGAGGCACCTTAAACAGAAAGTCGTCCGCTGCATTGCCGGTAATATGAGCCCGGCCTTTGTCTATCTGGTTAGGATACGGATTGACCAGTCCCATTTTCATGAAAAGCTGACCGCCCATTAACGGGCCATTATGGCAGGCGTTACAACCTGTTGATACAAAACGTTCCAGCCCCCGCTTTTCTTTTGCAGACAGAGCGTTATCGTCGCCCTTTTGCCAACGATCAAAGCGATCAGCAGTGATCAAAGTGCGCTGGAATGCCGCCAGTGCCCTGGCGGCATTATCAAAGGTCACAGGATCGTCCTGATTGGGAAACGCAACCTCAAACGCCGGGGTATAACCGCGCTCGCGCAAGACCCTTTCAGCCTCCAGCCCCGATGACAAGGCCATTTCATGATGTGCAAGAAGCGGACTTTTTGCCTGCTCTTCCAGCGAGTCAGCACGTCCATCCCAGAACTGTGAGAACTGGAAGCCTGCATTCCACACCGTCAGGCTATTACGTGTGCCGGTCAATCCCAATGCACCCTGTGACACAGAACGCGGTTCAGTGCCCGATTTAGAACCCGTCAAGTCATGGCAGGTATTGCACGATTGCGTTTCGTTGGCAGACAAGCCCTTTTCGAAAAACAGTTGCTGGCCGAGCGAAGCCATGGCGGCCGTGTCTTGCCCGCTTCCAGGCATGGTGTCAGGTAAGGGACCAAAAAGCCGGTTGGACAGATCTCTTAGCTGGGCGTCCGGCAAAGCGTAGGAAGTGGCGGCAGGAAAGAGTGCCACGCATATCAGCGCTGTGGTGATAAAGTTTGCGTTGTTTTGCTTCATTAGCCACCTCCCGCTGCAGCAATTTCAAATCATCTGAGCATAAAGCGCCGAAGCAATACAATTGGAATTTCAGATAGCTTTAAAAGGGAATCCCGATGCCGCAGGGATAGCAGGGTGACACAGCTGTATTAACCGTTTGATATAGATAAAACACTGGTGCGATCGTGGCGAAAAGCCACCAACAAAAAGAGGAGCGCTAACAGGCTCCTCTTTCTCAAAACCGAATCAGGTTAGGGGCTAAACCGCAACAGAATCATACAAAGCGATGTCGGTAAGCGCGGCCATTTCATCAATGTACTGGCGCACATTTCCCGGATAGCGGATCCCTTTGATCACCGTGTAGTTGCGAAGCGTTGGGAAGATATTGATGTCGTCGTAAGTGAGCTGATTACCACGCTGCGATGGCGGAACCAGCCAGTCCAGCTTGAGTAACTCGACGCTCAATTTGGCGATATACTCATCACTTTTGGCATAGGCGTCATCAAAAGGCCTGTTAATCATTTCCGTTTTGTTCTTGGTGAACCACGCCTTTGCTTCATCACACGCAAATTCCGGCAGGGAGATCATCATCCAGCGCGGAAATAAAAGCCGCGAGCCAAAATAGCCAGCTGCCGTTTGCCATGTGGAAATACGCTCACCGAATTGGCTTTCGCCCAATACGGGTTGCCCATCAAGGTTGTCCAAATAAGCGACGATATCGAGGCTTTCTGCCATGAAGCTACCGTCACTTTTCTCCAGAATAGGCACCAGATTCGCGCCTACCTTTTCTATCCGCGCTTCTACATCATGGTTTTGAAGGTAAACCAGTTCAACGTCCAGCTTTTTCAGACCCACGGTCATCATTGCTTTTATGCAGAAGGGACAGTGATCAAACACGTACAGTTTCATCCAACATCCTTTTTGAAACAGGCGCACACAAACGTTGTGCGACGCGCTGATTTTAGTGCCAACAGACACAAACGCAACAAGCACCGGACTGCTCAGATCACAGGTCAGGAATTTGTATTGTCTAGATGAATGGATGGGGCGGAAAAATGCCCCTTCCGGGGCACTTTATCAATCAATATCGTCGGCGGGTATCCAGCACTCTTCACTGTCGTCATTGGTGTCAGAAATGACGACCAACAAACCCATATCAACCATTTCCTTGAGCGTAAGATCATCAGCAAGGTGCATCTTATCGCCGCGCTCATTTTCCAGTTCCATGTGGCGCACTCCTCTACATCACACCAGGCTAATTAAAGATAGCACCACCTGGTTTGCTGCGTCGTGTTATCACACCTCTACCGGTTTGGCGCGGGTTAGCATCAGGTACAGCAAAGGCACCACGCAAACAAAGGGAAGTACCACCAAATTAAGGGTTTGCCACCCCAGCGTCACTTCCAGATTACCGGCGAGCAGCGCGGTGAGTGTCACGCTGCCAAAAACGGCAAATTCGTTGATCGCCTGTGCCCGGGGTTTGTCCTGCGGCAAATAGGTTTGCGTTAGCTGGCTGGTCGCGCCGATAAACATAAAGTTCCAGCCGATCCCCAGCATGACCAAAGCAGCCCGAAAATGCCACTCAGTCATACCGTTCAGGTTGATCAAAATGCAGCCTATAAAGAACAGGCTACCGAGCACTATGGTGTTTCGCGTACCGATTTTGCCTATCAAGCTGCCGGTGATAAATGCCGGCGCAAACATACCCAGAACATGCCATTCGATCACTATTGCCGCTTGTTCAAAATGGAAACCGTGCCGGTGCATCGCAATCGGCGTGACTGTCATTAAAAGGTTCATTACTGCATAGCCAACCACTGCTGCAAATACGGCAAGCAGGTATCCGCGAGCTTTCAGAATCTGCCCGACAGAGCTTTGCACAGCCTGATCATTTTGCTTCACTGCAGGGGGTAAGCCAATAAACTGAAGCACGACAAGGGAGATAACGTAAAGCCCGGTAATACCGAGAAATGCTCCGCTGAAGTGCGCGCCGGGCAGCCAGTCCTGACTGGCTATCGCAAGGTTTGGCCCCATAATGGCGGCCAAAACGCCCCCAGCCATCGAAAGTGAAATCGCTTTGTCTTTGCTCTCTGGCGCGCTCACTTCTACCGCTGCGAAGCGATAGAGCGTACCAAAACCAATGCCTATCCCGAGCAGTGATGTCGCAAAACAAAATAGCCAGAAGTCTCCGCGGTTAAGGGCATAGACACACAACAACGCACCTAAAATTCCAATAATGTTACCCAGCATAAAACCGTTTTTACGGCCGATTTTCGCCATAATTAATGAGGCCGGAATCGTGGCCAGCATCAAGCCGACAAATTGTGTTGAAACCGGCAAGGTGACCCAGGTATCGCTCGGCGAGAGCTGTTGCCCAATCAAGCCATTCACTGAAATAAGCACGATATTCCCGCTCATCAACAGCGCCTGGCACAAGGCCAACAGCCAAACATTTTTATTCATTCCATGAATATCCCGTGCTGTGTTGTAAGCTCGAGTATCCCTCCATTGGCCAGCAGGCATCAACCCCATTTGTGAAAGGGTTGTTGTATACCCCAACCACCCAATGAGTTAGCCACGGCCGTGGATGTAATAGCGGCGGTAGTGTCTCATAGCTATAGCTTCCTCCTTGGTGCAATAACCGAAACCGTCAGACGGCGAAATGCTTATACCTTGCGACTAATTAGTTGCGATCGGCAACTTTGCTGGCTGCGTGCTAATTGATAACTTACCGTTTTTCATATTTCTTCGATTCACTTCAACGTATAAACATTAAGTTTTCATTGAGTCGAAGTTTTTCCGTGGTGCTGTTGTTTTTTTAAACACTATCAATAAGATACCCAACGAATTAAGTTGTTTTTGGAAACTAATATCTTGTCAGTGAAACTGAGCAAAACCACCAATACCGCCCGAATCATCAATACGCTGTGGCAGTCTCCCGGCGTATCCCGCATTGAGATGGCGGAAAAGCTTGAGCTGGATAAGTCGACGGTCACCAAAACCGTCAACCATTTGCTCGAGATTGGTATGCTGTTCGAACAACCCCAGATGCCAGTCAACAAAGGGGGTCGTCCCAAAGTTTCCTTGATCTTCAACCCGGATTTCGGTGTCTTGATCGGCGTGGACATAAACTCAGACATGCTGAAAGTTTCCGTCGTCAACTTGCTGGGTCAGGTGGTTTATCACGATATGTTGCCGCTCGACACCCAAGCTGCCCTCGAAAGAGCCGTTATTCTCGCCTTACAGCCAAGTGTTGAAGCAATCCAGAAGCTGTTTCCGCGTATTCTGGCAATAGGCATCGGTATCCCGGGCCTGGTTAATCCGGAGAAAAGCCAACTATTGGTATCTCATACGCTGAATATCCGCTCGCCCATCAACTTCGCCCCTATTTTCAAACGTCACTTCCCCTATCCCGTGTTTATCGACAACGACGCAAACTGCGGTGCCTGGGGGGAATTGATGCAACAGCGCAGCCTGCCCTACGACCATTTTCTCTATGTCCTGCTCTCCACCCACCATGCCAGGGAGCTTTACCATAGATTGGGGATTGGCGTAGGTATCATTTTGAACCGCCAGCTTTTTTACGGCGACGACCACATGGCCGGCCAGTTTAATAGTCAGGAACTAATGCGCGGTGCGGAACCGACACCCAGCGTTATCATCGAGGAGTTTTCTGCGCTTGCGGTGAATTTATGCAGCCTGATGAGCATTCGCCGCATTGTTATTGGCGGCAACGGGATGTCTTTCGGCTCAGAGCTTGCGGCCTCACTCCGACGCCATTCAGAAGAATTGGCAGGCTCTTTAATCGTCAAACCCAATATTGAGTTTTCCCTGCTTGGCCCACAAGCCGCCGCCATGGGTGCCGCCTGTATGGCATGGCAAAAATTGCTCACACCCGAATTAAAACTTACCGACAGTCTAGCGCTGTTGGGAGACAGAAAAGTCCCTGCATAGGGTTGCGATACAAGGATGTAAGATGATCAACATATTTCCGGCACCCAAACGTTACATCGGTGGATTCGCCAAAAAGAGCGTCAGTGTTTCTGCATTGGTTGAACGCTGTCCTGTTAGCTTTGGTGCGCGGTTACTTCATCCTTCCCTGCTCTATCGCCATGACGCCACCCTTCCCGATCAGGGATTCCGCCTGCGCTTCAGGCAAAGTATGCTCACGGTGGAGTATTCGGATCTGCATGGGCTACGCTATGCCCATCTGGCTATCAACCAATTGATTGATGATGCCAGTGTAGTAAGGGAAGATGCTGTTATTGAAGATCATCCAGATTTCCCGGTTCGCTCGGTGTTGTTAGATATCAGCCGTGACCGTGTACCAACCATCGCCACCCTGAAGCGCCTGATTGACTACTTCTCGTCTCTGCGTTTTAACCAACTGCAACTGTATACCGAACATACTTTCGCCTACGTAAACCATGAGACGGTCTGGCGCGATTACTCCCCAATGACAGCCGAAGATACCCGGGAGATTGATGCCTATTGCTGCCAGTTGGGTATTGAACTGGTTGCCAATCAGGCTTGCTTTGGGCATATGGAAAAATGGCTGTGCCATCCCGAATATGCGCATCTTGCTGAGCAAACCGAAGGATTTCGCGACCAGCGCGGTGATTTCCGCGCCGGGGCTTTTGGCCTGAACCCCATCAGTGATCAAACGACGGCGTTTATTGATGGCTTGATTGAGGAATTGGCTCCCAACTTCTCAAGCAATACCCTAAATGTGAATTTCGACGAAACCATGGATTTAGGCATGGGTGCCAGTAAATCTGCCTGTGAAATCTATGGTAAAGGCCGGGTGTTTCTTAACTACCTGAACAAGGTTATCGATATCGCGGCATCGAAAGGGAAACAATGCCAAATTTTCAGCGACATGCTGTTTCGCTATCCCAACCTTATCTGCGAGCTTCCCAAAGGCCTTACATTGCTCAATTGGGGCTATGAACCGGACCATCCCTTTGATGCCGAGCACAAACAGCTGGCGCAGTTTGGTTACCCCTTTCATGTCGTGGTTTCCACCAACTGCTTCGCTTCAGTGGCAGGTCGCTGGCACGATGCAACAACCCATATGCGAAGAGCAGCCAAGTCCGCGAAACACTATGGCGCGGAAGGCTTTATGGTCACAGAATGGGGCGATATGGGTCACGGCCAGCAACATGCCATGCCAATTCCCGCCTACGCATTCGGTGCTGCCATGGCCTGGGGGCAGGAACAACAAGTCAATGACAATGTCGATCTGCCGCTGCGCTGGTACTACCCAGATGCGACAGAGACCGAATTTGGTGCGCTGTTAGCCTTGCAAAATTTCTACCGCCAAACCGGTGTTACCACACCAAACTGTGCCTTCTTCGGTCCGGTTTTATTTGATCAGGCCTCTCGACGCCACATTAAACGAGCGACTTGGAGGGACATTCAGTCGGTGGAAAATGCACGGAAAAAGCTGGCAAAAGTGAAAGCCTCGCTTTCGCCTGCCAAAGGCGGTGAACTCAGCAGTGAACTGCTTTGGACAGCCGAAGCCCTCGACATTGCCTGTAGGATAGTGATGGGGTACATCGAGGAAGGGCACCGTGAAGTCGAACGTTTCAGCGCACAAAGGAAAAAAAGCATCAGACGGGATGTTGCTGTTTTACTCGAGACTTATCGAACACTTTGGCGAGAGAATTACCGTGAAGGCGGACTTAAACAGAGCAGCGCGCGGCTTGAATTCTTACAGAGCCTGTTGCAGGAAGAGCAAACAACGGCGTTAGAAACAGAAGCGGTAATGTAAGCCCAAACAAGGTTCCGGCGTGTTTCCCAAAACCTCTGGCCTTAAAAAGGAATAATAAAAGTAACTCAACGCACTAAAACAATAAAAGATATCTCTAGAAGATATCCTTCGCTTCTGCCGACTTGCCTATTAGTGACAGCGTCACTAATAGGCTTTTTTTTAACTGTCCGTTATCGGTTTGGATGCCATTCTGGGTATTCGGGGATCTCTGCTTTGTAGTCCAGCCAACGGACTTCATCTGACGTCCAGATACGCATAGCAGGTACCTGACCAGGGTCATCATCCAGGGTTGCAACTCGCAATACATAAAACGGTGCGCCCTCTTTTGTTGACAGCAACTGACTGCCGCAAACAGAGCAAAACTTGCGAAGCTTGCCAGGGGACGACTCGTATTGCGACAGCAGATCTTCTCCTTTCAGCCATTTAAAAGACTCAGGCAAAACCGCTGCACCAGTATTGAAAGCTGCAGCATGGGCTTTCCGGCATTGGGTACACGAGCAGTGCATAATAGGTGAGCTGAGTGCTTCTACTTCATACTGCACCGCTTTACAAAGACAACTTCCTTTCATCGGTTTCTCCTTTCTTGATTGTTTTAGTCAGGTTTATACCAAATCGGGAGGGAATAAAAGGGACAAAATAAAGACCCCGAACTTCGGGGTCTTTCTCGCAAAAGTTTTGAAATTTTTGGTGCTTTACACCGCTTCAGCAGTTTCAACCTGCTGCGACTTATCAAAAAACAGCTTGTAGCTCATGATGCCGATCACCAGCGCTTTGATGATCATCATCTGTGGGTTGCCGTAGTAAGCGGCCATGCCGACAAAGCCTGACAGCAACATCAGTTTGCGGTAGTTACCCAGGGTGGTCATGTAAAGTGCCAGCAAAATGATGCCCAGATCTGCAAATTGCAGTGCAACTGGCAATGTTGGGTTAGCGATAAATCCAGTCACTGCTACGTAAACGATATACAAGATACCGGCAGCCATCACAGAGCCCAGACCCAGAATCACGCTTTTCGACGCGTTGGTGAAGTCTTTGGCATAGCGATAAGTATTCAGAGATGCCACAGAGAGGTTCAGAATGACTTTTGGCCACCAGCCCATTAAAAATGCCCACAGCGTATCATTCGCTGCCGAACCAAATGCAGCAAAACGGGTGAATTTCATGGTGTTGAAAATAGTAATACCGATGTAGAAAACAACGGATGTCCAACCAAGAATTTCAGTGATGAGCTCTAACGTCATTCAGGTACTTCTCTATACAGGGGAGCCAAGGCTCGATATTTCGTTTTCCTTAACCGGCCTGACAATGATTGTCATGCTGCCGAATTTTTAACCAGACCATCTTCCATTAACATATCGATAATATGGCTTGGGGTGATAATAATGCGATATTGATGTACTAATCAACTAGTAAATTGGTTATTCATAACAGCAAAAATAAAGCCTTCATTTCGCAGGAGATCTGAGGGCGGCATCCTGCTTCTCTGTCAGATATTGAACCCAGGATTCCGTCTGTTTAGAGGGGACTGCGGCGTGGGCGCGTTTTGCATGTTGTAACGCTTTGGTGATTTGGTTGAGTTTGTCATAAGCCAATGCGCGGGCAAGTTCCAGCCTGTCAGCGGGCGTATCATCACTTACCTTTTCCAGCAAGGACAAGGCCCGCTGATACTGCTGGTGCTGCAGCGCGAGTTGCGCCGCCACCCAATAATATTCAGGGTTGAACGCTGCGGCTCTTGTCCATGCGTCGATCGCTTCGTCCCACTCTTTGGCCTGCTGCCAATAAGATGCCTCTGCTGCCAGGCGCCGGGCATCCGCTGACTGTTCATTGACAGCACGCAATACACGCGCCGCTTTGTGGGGAACACCCTGCTTGCCATACAGTTGGGCGAGGAACATCTTCTCATCTGTGGTTAAGGCAATGCCACTTCGCTCAGCAAGGACAAGCGTGTTGAGCATGCCGGCGTGGTCATTAAGTTTCTGGTAACTGCTGACCAATTGAAGCCACCAGGTTTTGTTGCCCGGATCAAGCATGATCAAGCGTTCAAGCGTCTTCGTCGATGCTTTCCATTGCGTTAACTGAACCTCGGCACCAAGCTTCAGGGATAAGGCAGATACGCTGGCAGGTGACAATTTAAGGTGACGGTTAACCGCATCCAACGCTTTGCCAGCTTGTTTATTCTGGTACTGCGCCTGAGCAATGCGGAACCAGATCTCACCGGCTTCCTTGTCAGTGGTTTGGGTATCAGCAACGAGCGGATAATAGCGGGTAAGGGCTTCTGAATAGCGGGTCTGAATGAGCAAAAGGTCGGCCAGCATACGCTGCGCCGAACGCATTTCTTCCGGGTTTAAAGCGCCGCTTTTCTCAGCCGACATCAGTGCATTGATCGCTTTGAGCGTGTTTCCCTGCTGCCAATAAATCGCGCCCAGCATTCTGTCGGCAAAAGCCCTGTCATAGGACGATCCCGAGTTTAGGCTTTCCAAAATTGCCGCCGCTTCAGCGAGGTTATTCTGCGACTGCAAGTTCATGGCCTTTTGTACCTGTTTGGCCGTCGGCGCTGACAAAGTGGCAGCAGAAAGCGAAGCTGGCAGGATGGCAAGCGACGCCACCAGCACAGATATCAGGCAAAATGTTGAACGCGGCATGCGGCTCATTTTGTGAGATTGAACTCCACTTTTACGGTTTGTTCCGGCTGAGAAACCGCCTTGCCATTGACCAGTTTCGGTGCGTATTTCCAGCGTTTTGCGGCGCGCAGCGCTTCCCGGTCAAAGACCCGTTTGGGTGATGCTTCGAGCACACTCAGATCCATCGGGTTTCCGTTTTCATCAATAGTAAATTGTACGATAACGTAACCTTCTATGCCTCGTTTGAGGGCTTTTGCTGGATAAACAGGTTCCACCCTTACCAAAGGCACAGCGCCCTGATAACCACTTCCCTCGCCGAGCGATGGCGGAGGAACAGCCACGTCAGCGACCTCGCCAAACGAAGGCATGGCGACGGAAAGCCCTTCAACGGCAACATCCATAGAGATATCGGGCAAAGATGCGGTAATGGCAGGGGTTGGCAATGTGGTTGATGGTGTGCTCAGCGCCAGCGACGGCGGAGCTACAGCAACAGGCGGTTTCGGCGGCGCCGCCCGCTCACGGCGGTTGGCTTCGGTTTCCTCCGGCGTCACCAATACATCAAGGGAAACGGGCGAATTGCCTGCCCTGGTTTGGTTGTCAGTGGGCGTCACCAATGCCGCCATTACACTGAACAGGGCAAAGACACACAGCATAGACAGGGGCAACGCAAACAGCCAACGTTTCACTGTTTTGGCTCCGCAGCCAGGGCAATGCGGGAAATACCTGCCCCTTTTGCCGCATCAATCACTTGTACCACAGTGCCACTGTAAGCATGTTTATCCGCCTGAATCACCAAGGCAGCATCAGGCTGTTCGCTGGACAGTCTCGACAGCGTCGCTTCAATGCGTTCAACATCAATCCGTGCCTTGTCGATATAAATGTCGTTGCTATCTGTGATAGCGACATAAATGCTGGTTGCCGCCTGCATACTGGTGTTGCTGGCAGCAGGACGGTTAACGTCCACACCGGACTCACGCACAAAAGAGCTGGTCACGATGAAAAAGATCAGCATGATGAAGACGATATCCAGCATGGAAGTCAGATCAACCTGTGCATCTTCCCGCGGCTTTTGCTGACGTTGGAATCTCATGACACCAACCTCAGCGTGCGAGACAGTGAAAGTTCCTGGCGCTCTGCCAGTTTTTGCAACCGCGCATGGGCAAAAAGTCCTGCCAACGCGATGACCATGCCCGCCAATGTCGGCAGTGTGGCCATGGAAATCCCGTTGGCCATTGCGCGGGCATCGCCTGCGCCGTTGGCTGCCATCAGGTCAAACACTGAGATCATGCCGGTTACCGTACCCAACAATCCAATCATTGGGCATACCGCTACCAGGCCACGGATAACGCGCAAATTCCGGTTCAGCTGTCGGCGGGCGTCAAACAGCCACCCTTCACGGATCGCTTTGGCATACCAGGAAGATTTATCGGCGCGTGATTGCCAGCGCTGCGCTAATCCCGCGCGAAAAGCAGGATACACACCCACCATGTAGAGAAGTCTTTCAACCACCAGCAGCCAACATAGCGCTGCCACTGCGGCCAGAAGCCACAATACCGGGCCACCCTGCGCCATAAAGCTGCTCAGGGATTGCCAGCCGTCTATGGGCAATGCGGGAAAGTCATCGATAAGCTCGGTCATACCGCCTGCCCCACTGGCATAATGTCGTGGTTCATTTCAGCTTGCTCGGCAATCAGGCTCACCCCGGTTTTTTCCAGCATGCCACGCAGAGTGTCAGCCTGTGAGCTCAGCACATTGTGAGCCAGTAGCAGCGGTATAGCAGCCACCAGCCCCATAACAGTCGTGATCAGGGCTGTCGAAATGCCGCCCGCCATAATGGACGGATTGCCATTGCCGTATTCTGTGATCACTTGGAAAGTCTCGATCATCCCTGTGACCGTTCCCAACAAGCCGAGCATCGGTGCCAGTGCAGCCAGAAGTTTCAGCATAGACAAACCCTTCTCGAATCCTTCCTGCTCATCCATCACGGCTTCAAGCAGCCTCAACTCCAGCGTCTCTAGGGCGCGGTCAGGCTCATCGTAATAAACTTTAAGTACGCGCCCCAACGGGTTGTCCGCGGGTTTACGGGGCACTTTAAGTTGGGCATTCATCTGGGCGCGCGCACGGAACATCACCACACCCCGCACCAGTGCAATGGCGATACCCACACAAAGTAATGCGATGATCACGCCGCCCACCAAACCTCCCTGGGCAATGCGTTGCTGCAGTGTCGGTTTATCCGCCAGGCGTTTGATCACCTCACCACGGCTTGGATCCAACGCGATCATTTCACCAGCGTTCAGGGCTTGCACTTGCGGGGGTTTAACTCCATGAACTTGGGGCAAGGTATTGGCCTGCTGGCTGGAGGCGTCCCAGTCCAGATAGCCTTTATCATTGAGCAGCGCAACATTACCGACACGGGTCACTGCCTCGGGTACAATGGCACCGTTGTCATCCCGTACATCCAACGTGATTTGACCGATATGGGCACTGTTGGTCAGTGTTTTCTCCAACCCTTGCGCAAACGACTGCAGTATTGCCAGTGATGGCAACGCACTGGCGTCAGAAATCGTATCAAGAGATGATGCCAGTGGTGTCCCAATCGCAGCAGGTAATCCGGCTTGCTCACTGTTGAGCTCACGCCCAACCTGACGGACGACACCGAAAACTTCGCCCAGACTGCCCGCTTCAAGACGCAAGGTTTCTTCCAGACTTGCCAGTGTTTGCTCATTGTCTGAAAAAGTATCACTCAATGCGTCGGTTTCGGCTTCGAGTGCTAGGCGCTGGGATTTAAGCACTTTCAGTTTTTCTGACAGTTGTTGCTCCGTTTCAGAAAATCTGGATTCACGTGCAGAATTGGTTTTCGCGGATTCTTTTTGCGCCGCAGCCGTTTGCTTAACCAAGTCAGCATTTGCTGCTGGCACCTGAAGAAGAAGCGCAGCTCCGCCCAAGGCAGACACGGCAAGACATTTACGGAGGGATAATCGCATCTTACCCCTCCTTACTGTCGGCTGATACAGCCAATGGCAGGGTTAACATGGACGGCGGAACACGCTCATCGGCGACATCAAAAGCCTGACCCAACATAGTGGTGTCGGCACTGTCCATTTTGACCCACTGTTTTTGTGGCAGATCGTAGTACCAGAACAGATCCCCCTTCAGGCTTTTGGCGACAAGTGCCATACGGCCAAGGTGCAAAACATCGACTTCACGGGAAATGCCATCGAGGGTGAGCTTTTGCTGGAAAACACCCAGTTTGGCACCGTAATCCAGTTCAATCTGATACGCCTCAAGAATACGGCGCAGTTTCTCCGCATCGCTGACATCGGCGCGGGTCATCAGTGTTTTCAGGTCTTCAACCCGTTTTTCCCGGCTTGCTTTGTTCATCGGCAAATCTGTACTCACCCAAAACGACAAATCTTCAATCATGCGGTACATCAGGGGCACGATTCCCTGGCGGGTTTCAGCGATATCCTGAAGTTGTTTTTGCAGTGAAGCCTGCTCTTCATTTTGGCTGGTAATAAGGTTTTGCAGGTGATTGCGGTAAACAGTGAGGTTTTCCACTTCCTGCTCAAGCCGTTCTATTTCTGCCTTCATGGTCTGCGCAGCATCATCGCTGCGATTGATACGCTGTTGGGAGGCCGCATCTGCTTTCACTGTGTTCGCTTCAATGGTGGAAGCTTTGTCCAGACCCGTCGCCGCAGCGGAACAGGCTATCAGGATTAACGAAGCAGCGCTTAAACGCGCAACAAGATTCATCTAGCGGTATCTCTCAACATCGTTCATGTGGCTCGGAAGTATCACCGTTCAAAACGGCACAATTTAAACCCGTGATTCTAATCAATAAGGGCGTCAGTGTCAGAACATTATTGAGTAAAGGCAGTCTGTGAGAACCAAGGCGTCACATCATTGGGAGTGGGCAAAACAAGAGCGTTGTTAATCAGGCTTCGCCTAACGAACGGGTAAACAACAAAAGAATCAATGAGAGGTGGAAAAAGTTGAGCAAAAACAAATCAGAAAAGTAACGCAGTGAGAGCATTTGGTATTAATTAGACCTAGATCTCAAAAAACAACTAATTTAGCAATTTGAAACTATTGCGAAATCACTGCCCAAAAGAGTAGACTTCTGTCTCTAAAAAGATACGCATCTTTTTTCGCCCAATACATTGAAAGATAACATGTCTAATAACAAGCCCCTTTATATCATTGCAGCACTGCTTTTCTTCGCTATGGTTGGTATGACACTAAGTTCATACACTTACTCAAGCAAGATTTACACTATCCAGATTCAGAAACAACACGAGAAGCTGCTTAAAGATCCTGAGGATGCCAAGCTTTCTGATTTGATTGGTCTGGCTGAGATTTGTGAAGACTTCCGCTTCACCAGCACTCTGTCCCTGCACTTGAGCGCACAGGACACGTTCAGCATTCAACGTGCATGTGAAGACATTAAGACACGTCTTCGCCTGAACCAGTTCACTGACCAAAGCCTGTCAATGCGTCGTTGATTGCAGAAAAATTCATGCAAGGGAGCTTCGGCTCCCTTTCTTTTTCGTGCTTTTCATTGATGCAATTGGCCGCCTGTGGCACATTTGCCCCTTGTTATCTTCACACCCCAATATCATGAACCATCAACCGAACAATCCGCTTCATGGCGTTAAACTGGAACAAATCATCAACCAACTGGTTGAGCACTACGGCTGGCAATACCTTGGCAGGGAAATTGCGATCAACTGTTTTCGCAGCGATCCGTCCGTGAAATCAAGCCTCAAGTTCCTGCGCAAAACACCCTGGGCCCGTGAAAAAGTTGAGCAGCTCTATCTCGACACCTTCTGTCAGTCACAGCCTGACGTTGACCCTTGGGCGGCATCGCTTAACAAGCTGAAAAATTAACAGATTCCAGCCTGAGATTGTCGTCCCCTGACGCCTGATGTATGGTAGTGAATACGCACAGGATGGGGACTTTCTATGGATTTGGGCTGGGAATCGCTCACGCTGCTTCTACTCTCACCGCTGTTTCTGCTCTGTATGCTGGCGGAGTACCGTATTCTTCGTGTCCGCGGCGATGCCGACTATTCCTTTAAAGAATTGGTCTGCAACTTCAGCTTGGCCGGCCTACACCAAGGCGCTGACATCATTGCCACCTTGGTACTGATGCCATTTTTTCTCTGGCTCTATCATTTCCGCATCTGGGATATCCCGCTCAGCGCTGCCAGCCTGATTGGTGTGTTCATCCTGCAGGATTTTTTCTACTACTGGTTTCACCGCGCATCACACAATATCCATTGGCTTTGGGCTTCCCATATCGCCCACCACAGCTCCGAGCGGATGAACTTTACCACTGCGTTCCGGCAAAGCCTGACCTACCCTGTCTCCGGCATGTGGCTGTTCTGGACGCCATTAATCTTGATAGGATTTGCCCCTTCACTTGTGCTTGTGGTCGTGGGAGTAAACCTCGGGTTCCAGTTTTTTGTGCATACGCGGGTGATCAATAAGCTGGGCGTGATTGAAAAAGTCTTCAATACGCCATCACACCACCGTGTCCACCATGCAAAAAATCCCCAGTACATTGACCGCAACTTTGCCGGAGTGCTGATTATCTGGGACAAAATGTTCGGCACCTTTGTCGAAGAGCGTGACGATATTGACATCGATTACGGCATCCCTAAACCGATCCAAAGCTGGAACCCGTTTGTAGCCACCTTCCACCAATGGCGAACAATGTTATCCCTGGCGTTTACCAGACAGCCAACACCGCTTAAAACCCGCTTGGCGTACCTGTTTGGCCCACCGGCAATTGCTGACAGTGCAGGGGAAAAAACGTAATAAAAAAGCCGCCCCTCACTGGGGCGGCCTCAGAATACAGCGAAGCGTTATCAGCGGTCTGCGCGATAACAGGTCACATCGACTTCCACTTTCACATCCACCACCAAATCGGCCACCATGCAGATCCGCGCCGGTGGATTGGCAGCAAAGAACTCACTGAACACCTTGTTGAAAGACTGAAAGTAACGCGCATCGGTCAGCACAACTTTGACGTGCACAACGTCTTCGAGACCAAATCCCGCCTCGGTCATGATATCCACGCAGTTTTGGATTGCGAGGCGCGATTGCTCCACAATACCGCCTTCAACCACCTCACCGTCAATCATCGGGGTCTGGCCGGATACATACAAAAATCCGCCCGCTTCTACCGCACGTGCAAATGGTAGATGCTGGCCACCAGTGCCAACGCCGCCTTCCACCCCATATCGCTTAATGGTCATATTCCTTTCTCCACTATTGTTTTCGTTTTATAAATCGTCCTGACCGTTGACCGGTTTGGTTGCCTTCCTGCCATGCCAAAGCACCGTTCACCCAAACGCGTTTGATGCCTGTTGCCGCCTGCTTCGGCGAAGAAAATGTGGCTCTGTCCGAGATGGTTTCGGGGTCGAACAACACCAGGTCGGCGAACGCCCCTTCACGTATTTGTCCCCTGTCTTTAAGTGCAAAACGCTGGGCTGAAAGTCCTGTCATTTTGTGCACTGCCTGCTCGAGTGAAAACAGATTCTGCTCCCGACAGTAATGCCCCAACACCCTTGGAAAGGCTCCCCACAACCTTGGGTGTGGGTGCGGGTCATTGGGCAGGCCGTCAGAACCAATCATGGTGAGTGGATAGCGCAACACATTCTGCACATCCTTTTCATCCATACAGTGGTATACCGCCCCTGCCGGTTGCAACCTCTTTGCCGCTTCCAGCAAGGAAACGTTGAGGGATTTGGCAATATCATCCAGCATTCTTCCTCCCTGCTCCGGCATTGCGTCTGACCAGGTAATGAAGATATCGAATTCATCCGTTACCTGTTTTAAATCCAGGGTGGATGAACTGGCCGCATAGGGGTAACAGTCACAGGCGATATCCTGACCCTTTGCAGCAGAATCCATCAAAGACAGCACCTCTTTTGTGCGCCCCCAGTTTCCGGCTCCGGCACATTTCAGATGGGAGATAACCAAGGGCACGTCTGCATGTCTGGCCGTCGCAAAGGCTTCTTCCATGGCGGTCAGGATGGGTTCAAATTCACTGCGAAGATGGGTGGTGTAAACCGCGTCGAAAGCGGCGAGTTCTTCGGCCAGCGCCTTTACTTCGTCTGTGGTGGCTTCATGGGCGCTGGCATACGCGAGGCCGGAGCTCAAGCCGAGTGCGCCCTGTTCAAGGGCATCGCGGAGGGCGCGGCGCATCAACTGTATTTCGGTCTGCGTCGCTGGTCGGTACAGGTTATCCATCACGTTGTTGCGCAGTGTGGTATGCCCAACCAGCGCTGCCACATTCACCGCAGGCACAGCCTCTCGCACCGCAAGTGTGTACTCAGCAAAACTTGGGTAGTCAAAATCACTTCGTTTACCGAGCAGGTTCATCGGATCCGGCGGATCGCCCTTCAACAATGCACAGGCGGCGCTGATACCGCAGTTGCCCACGATCACCGTCGTGACACCCTGACTGATTTTTGCTTCACAGCTAGGATGTTTGATCACCTGGGTATCGTCATGGGTATGCACATCAATAAAGCCGGGAGCCAGCACAAGCCCCTTTGCGTTTATTGTCTTCCCTGCGTTCAGTGAACCCGGTTTGCCGATGACGGCGATACGGTCACCCTTTACAGCAACGTCTGCCTCGAAGCTGTTTTTACCGGTTCCATCCACCACCGATGCCTGCCGGACAACAAAATCAAACTGCACGTTTCCCCCTGAAACTTTCACTATGACGCGGGTCTAATCCCTGCAGTTTGCGGTAGCCTGAAGTGGCACAACTGCATACCATCGTTTGATACCCAATCGCCGACAAGGATGTTAGGAGAATAAGGAATGGCAGACACAGCGCAACAAGCGACTGAAAACTATCAGGTATCACTTCACGAAAGTTTTCCTGTGGGTACCAAAGGAGTCTGGACAGAGAAAAAGCCAGACGGCCGCTACAGTCTGGTCAACGAAGATATTTCACTGCCCGCCGCGGTGATCCTGAAAGACGCCCTCGACAACAACATTGCCTGGATGCAGCACTTTGCTGACCAACACAAGGCCGCACTCTGCCCACATGGAAAAACATCCATGACACCCGCGCTGTTCAAAGCGCAACTGGAAAAGGGCGCATGGGGACTAACGGTCGCCTCTCCTGCCCAAGCCGAAATTGCCGCCCTGTGTGGTGCCAAGAACATCATTATTGCCAACCAGTTAGTCGGCAAAGCCAACATGGCAGCCATAGCAGCGCTGCAGCAAACATTCCCGGTTACGGTTTATTGCTGCGTCGACAGCGAAGAGAACCTGCAGGCACTTTCTGACTACTTTGCCCAACGTTCCGCGTGCATTCACGTATTGATAGAACTCGGTGTACCACAAGGACGCTGCGGTGAACGGACACCGGAAGATGCCCGCAAACTAGCGGCATTCGCCCATGCCCTGCCGGGAATAGCATTGTCCGGCATCGAGTTTTATGAAGGCGTCATACACGGTGATGATGCGGAAAGAGCAGTGCATGACTTTGTCGAATCCTGCGCGGCGTTTTGCGAACAACTGCTTGATGAGCAATTGATCGACACCGACAAAGCGATCATTACCGGCGCTGGTTCTGCCTGGTATGACGTTGTCTCCGCCATTTTTGCCCGCTATCCCGCGCTTCTGCCGGTGATCCGTCCCGGCTGTTACGTCACCCATGACACCGGCATTTATGAACAATCCCAGCGGGCAGTGATCGACAGACTGGCAAAGCAGCAACGGCGAGGAGATTTCGAAGGGGATTTGCGCAATGCCCTGGAGGTTTGGGCGTACGTCATTTCGACGCCTGAAAAGGGAAAAGCTGTGATCGGGCTTGGAAAACGGGATACTGCCTACGATGCTGGTTTGCCCAAACCAGAGAGAGGATTTCGAAATGGTGAAGCGATTGATGTTGAAGGTATCGTGGCCACAAAAGTCATGGATCAACACATGTTCGTTAATGTTCCGGATGACCTTGATATAAAAGTGGGAGATATCATTGCCTTCTCAGGTTCTCACCCTTGCTTAACCTTTGATAAATGGCGTTTTATCGCCTTGGCGGATAATACATTTATGGTCGAAAACTGGTTATCTACCCAGTTCTGATGCCCACGCATTCGCCCGGAAGCCGGCTGGCAGCCTTACTGACATGTCTATAATTTAATCGAATAAATTATAACCAGAAAGGAAGTCAGCTATGGCAAATGAGGAAAACAAAGGCAAGCAAGGTATCTTCGATATCTACCAAAACGACCCAGAAAACGCGGATAAAAAGGTGTTTGGAAGAGTCAGCTACCCGGATCGCCGCGGCTTTTTGAAAGGCGCTGGACTTGCCACCATGGCAGCAGTGTTAGGAGGCGCTATCCCCTTTCACCGCAATATGCCGGCAGGAATAATCCCGGCTGCATTTGCAGAAGGGCTTGAGGATGTCGTGATCGAAGGAAAGGATGGACTGGTGGTGCTCAACGACCGGCCCATGAATGCTGAAACACCACCACACCTGCTCAATGACGATGTCACCCCCACCCAGCGCCACTTTATCCGCAACAACGGTATTCCCCCGACCGAAGTGAATCCGGAAACCTGGACGCTCACCATCGATGGGCTGGTCGACAAACCTATGACCCTGACCATTGAAGATTTAAAAAAGAACTTCGATGTTGTCGAGCAACAGTTGGTTGTCGAATGTGGCGGGAACGGCCGTGCCTTTTTTGAACCGCCCGCGAAAGGCAACCAGTGGACGTATGGTGCCGTAGCCTGCTCTAACTGGACTGGTGTCCGCCTTGCCGATGTGCTGAAAGCCGCCGGCGTGAAAGATGGCGCTGTATATACGGCACATTATGGCGCCGACAAACACCTTTCAGGCAAAGAAGGAAAGCTGCCGATTTCCCGTGGCCTACCCATTGAAAAAGCCATGGGCAGCGAAAACCTGATCGCCTTTGCGCAAAACGGTCAGCCACTTCACCCAATGAACGGTGCACCGCTTCGCTTGGTTGTGCCCGGCTGGCCGGGTTCCTGTTCGCAAAAATGGCTAAACCGCATTCAGGTTCGTGACCAGGTGCATGATGGGCCGAAAATGACAGGCACCTCGTACCGGGTTCCAAACCGGCCGGTTGCGCCGGGGGAAAAGGTCGATAAAGAAGATTTTGTGATCATCGAGCGTATGCCGGTGAAATCCTTGATCACCTCCCCCCAAACCAACAGCGAAATCACAGGCAAAGAAGTGTTGGTGCGCGGCCATGCCTGGTCTGGGGATCGAAAAGTCAAAAACGTACAGCTCTCCAACGACTTTGGCGCAACCTGGATTGACGCAGAGCTTGAAGAGCCGGCAAACCCGGGCGCATGGCAAACCTTCAATGCCAAGGTGACGTTTCCGCAGCCTGGCTACTATGAGGTGTGGGCAAAAGCCACGGACGATCAGGGTATCAGCCAGCCGTTTGCCATTGCATGGAATCCGAAAGGCTACCTGAACAACAGCTTCCACCGCGTGGCACTGGTCGTGAAGGGGTAAGTGGAATGACAAATAAGAATATGAACGAGCGGGTTATCCCGCTCTTCTTTTCATCGCTTTTCCTGCTCAGCGGCAATGCCGTAGCAGATGAAGCATTAATTGCAGCCGGTGGACAACAAGCGATGGTTTGTAAAGCCTGTCACCAGTTCGAACCTAACGGCGTCACCGTCGTTGGACCTCCCCTTTACGGCATTGCAGAAAGAGAGATCGCGTCCTATCCGGGCTTTAATTACAGCGACGGGCTAAAACAACATAGCGGCAAATGGGATGCAGAAAAACTGGATGTATTCCTTGCCGATCCGGCGAGTTACGCACCCGGCACGAACATGGTATTCCCGGGCGTGGCAGACCCCGGAGCCCGTGCGGCGATCATCGCATGGCTCGCCACCAAAAACCCCACCCCACCAGACTGGACAACAGCCGCCGCCAGTGCGCCCGTTAAATCAGCCGGTGATGGCATCCTGGAACCGGGCGAGAACATGGCGCTCGTTGCGTCCGTCTGCTCGGCCTGCCATTCCTTGCATCTCGTCGCACAGCAAGGATTGAGCCGAGACAGCTGGGAGGAAACCTTAGAATGGATGGTGGATGAACAGGGCATGGATGAACTGGACGAAGCTGATCATGAGGCTGTTGTCACCTACCTTTCCACTTATTACGGCACTGAGTAAAACAGGGACACTGTACCGATGAATCAAGGAGGCGGCGCACAAAAATGCGCCGCTCTCCGTTACCCTTCCCCATCACTCCGGTAAGCTCTAAACAATTTCGCCAATACAGTGACATTATGATTTTGAACCGCTTTTACCCCTGGATTCTTGGCGCGGCATTGGGCGCGTCTCCCGCTGCAGCCACCAATGACCTTGGCAACACACCAGTCATTGGTGCCGTCTACAACAGCAGCCAGTTGGTCTTTTCCAACATTTTCGACTCGATTGAAGTGTCCGCTGCGACCAGCAGGGACATTGCGTTATTCACTGTCGGCGGTGTCACCCTTGATACGCTGATCCTCACATTGCCGCTGGATGCGGAAGTGAAAACCCGGGTGATAGGCCAGCTTTCCAACCCCCGCTATGCTATCCAGCTCGGTCACCTGCTCTACAGTTTTTACGACAAATACACCGGTGAAGTCATCAATGAAGACATCTTCAAGCGGTATCTTCTCGATACCTACAGCACCGGCGAGCTAGCACAATGGCAGCATTCCCTGTTTACGCTGGAACCTGACGCCGAAACCGTTGAAACCCCTTCAGAAACAGAAGAAGACAAACAGGGTAAAAGCCTGCTGAACCGCCAGTTCATTGCAACGCTGGTGACCTTATATGATGCACTTTTCGGCAAGGATAAATGGCTCTACGGCGACGAAATCCCGGATCAATATCCTTATCTGACCGATTCCGCCAATGACAGGGAAACCGTCGCCACCGTGCAGGCGATTCTGGTTTCCATGCTCGATAAATACAGCCAGAGCCTAGAAGAAGGCGACATGAAAGCCGCAGTGATGGCCATCGTGGAAGACGGTAATCCTTCAAACCAAGACAAGCACAACAACAAGGCGGAAGCCATCACCATCAGCCTTGTCGACTTTGTACGCCTGAACGTGCTGAAAGGGTACCGTCAGTTTCTGCTCAACAAGGCGAAAGCCGACGCGCTTGACGACTGGCTGCAAACGCAGTTTTCTGACAACCCCCAGCAATTGCTTGAATACCTGACCCATCAGAACAAACGTCCATTGGGCGTACAGATCACTGTTGATGGCTTACAACAAGGGTTGATGCAAGGATTGGTCAGCCCTACCCCATCTCCGTTTTTACAGCAGGTAAAACGCGATGAGCAGGATGCCGCGAGCATGGCGCCACAAGGATTGCCGGTTTCCAGCCCCAACCACACTCCGAAAAATGATTTCCTGTATGCAGTCGCTAACAAGCCATTGGACGATCCGCGCTACCTGCCTTTTTTCAAGCGTATTTACCAGACAGGTGCCAATGGCATTGTCGAGTACGGCGTTTCCACCACACCTACTATCAGTGTTCGCAATCTGCCTATCATCAAGACCGGAGCAAATGTTGCCGGAGAGGGAGGTACTGGTATTCCCAACTTCCATTTTGTTGACCGCGATGTAGACCGCGCCTATTACTTTTTTGGCAATGATGCCCTGCAACTCGACCCAATTTTTGCCAGTCACGGCGCCAAAACCCAGTTCGAACGTTTGGTTCCCCGCATCACCATGAACTGCAATGCGCAGTATGACTGGTACGCAGAATCCAGCTTTGATGCCCTGCTCAACCTCGGCCTCGGGGAAGCTGTGCGGGACTTTGGCGAACAGCGGTGTTTGAAAGAGCTACGCCATCGGGGCGAGATGGAAACCAAGCTCAGGGAACGGCGCATTGCATTGATTGACGACATCAAGGCGTACCAAGAGATGTCATGGTGGACGCCGGTGACAATGTTTACCAAGCGTCTTGCCATAAAAGATGCCCTGGCAGCGTACGCAGAACAATCCCAAGGCGGGTTACCGGACTTCCTTTTGGCGTATAACCCCTGGCCGGATCATTTCGCCCATTTCACTGGCCCGTTTGCCGATGAAATTATTGCCCCCACCGGTGAACTGAACCGACTGGATTTCTGGCTCAGCCAGATGGAAACCGTTTACCGCAACGCCGGCGTGTACAACCAGACACTCTGGGGCATGGCAGGCGATCACGGCCTTACCCCCATCCACCATATTGTCAGCCCGGAACAGGTCGTTTTTGATGGTATCGAGCAAGATCATGAGCTTGCCATTAACGTCAGGAAAATCTCGTCTGATGAAGGGGAAGGCCCCAAAATCACCCATGCCTTTGACTATCCCAGCAATAAAGACGCGGACATCATTGTCGCCTCCACCGCCGGGGGTAACTATATGATGGATCTGTTCAATTCAGGTCGTGGCTGGCAGGTGCAACCTTTGTATAAAGAGTTGACGGGATGGAAACCCTCTTCTCTCGCCGAAAGTGCGCCGGCGATTGATATTGTCTCGGAGGCTGCCACTCGCTTGGGTGACAGCCTGGACTATCTGGTGGTACGGGAACGTGACTGCGATCTTTCAGCCTGCACTATCCGGCTTGTCAGGGTAAAAGGCGGTGAGCGTGTTGATGAATTTATCGAGCGGCAAGGCAACAAAGTCCGCTATTACGGCGAACAGGAAGGCAGGCCACAGCTTCTCGATATCGAAAGGCCGAACCCTTACGCCGCAGCGCTTTCCCCTGACCAGGAAGCTGAAAAGCAGCAGCTGATCAGCCAGTGTATCGACAAGGCACAGGAAGATGATGTTTCAAGCTGGTGTGATTCAACGGCATGGCAACAGCTAACTCGGCTGACGCCGCGCCCTGACAGCGTCAATCAACTTGCCCACCTGTATGACGAAAGCCGCGCCGGAACCATCAACCTGTTTCCGGCACAGGGCGTGGGCTACAACACCAAAGTCCC
The DNA here is from genome assembly GCF_019209835.1 of Enterovibrio paralichthyis. Taxonomy (NCBI): domain Bacteria; kingdom Pseudomonadati; phylum Pseudomonadota; class Gammaproteobacteria; order Vibrionales; family Vibrionaceae; genus Enterovibrio; species Enterovibrio paralichthyis. The sequence goes on from NZ_JAHUTS010000006.1 coordinate 120,663, forward strand.
CGGACGTCATGCCGGTGAACACTTTCATGAAAAGGATGCCTTCCTTGGCTTCTGGGGAGCACCGGTTTCAGCCAACACCCGGGTTGGGACGGCCATTAACGGATCGCTCGCACCCACAATCTATGAGTACCTCACTGGCATGCCGGTCGAGGTGGGTAAAGACAGTTGGGGCTTCCCGTCTTTATTGAATGAACTGACTGCCCACGAGTAACCCCGCTCCCTTCACGCGGCCTTTTGGTTTCCGAAGGCCGCGGCACCCAACCGTCACTTCCTTGTTACACGCAATATCTACTTTTATCCCCTACACTTTCAGTCTTGCAGTGAGACAGACAGGTCGTATCGTCATGGCGCAATCCCTGCCTTTTTTCCAGTTAGGTGTCGACGCAACAGAACGCTACCCAGCGCAGTTTATTTCCGATTGGCGGGCTCTGCCTGAGACGCCCGGTATCGTGGTCATTACTGACAGCGCAGAGCAGGATGCCCTGCTGGAAGCCATGCACCGCAGCCAGCGTTTCTGGCAATGGCGCATCTATGTCTCGCAACCCTCTGCACTTTCCGCCGCATTGAGTGACGGGGCGCATATCCCGGACAATCTTGAATCAGTATGGCAGGATCACCGTCAGTATCTCGCGGCAATAAAAAATGGGGAAAGTGAGCCATTGCTCGCCTGGCTATGGCTGGATGATGAGAGGGAGTTGCAGCCTGTCCGTGATGCCAGCTCCCGCGGGATATACCGCTACCCATTGCTAGAAGCATACAACGAAGAGCGGGCTACGCCCTATCATGCCCTCCTGCAGCTGACCCAACGCGGTTACCTTGTTCAGGGAGAACTGGTGGATAAGGTGCGTTTTTGCCCCAGCTGCCAAAGCGGACACCTCAACTATGTCGAAACCTGCCCTCACTGCAAGGGCCTGGATATTCGCCACGAGCATTCTCTGCACTGCTTCACCTGTGGACATGTCGCGGATCAGGAAGCGTTCACCCGGAGTGGAAAACTGGTTTGCCCGAATTGCCTGACCCAGCTTCGCCATATTGGCGTCGATTATGACCGTCCACTGGAAACTTACGTTTGCCAGAGCTGCAAGCACAGATTCAGCGAAGCCCAGACCAAAGCCCGCTGCCTCTCCTGTGATACTTTTTCTGCACCCAATACGCTGATTGCCCGTCAAATCTACCGCTTTGATACGGGCATGCAGACCGCTTCCCTATTGCGAAATGGACAGACATTCCAGATACCTGCGTTGTCGCTCAACCATTTGGTCGATGCCCCTTTTTTACTTAGCCTGCTTCCCTGGATCAACAAGCTCGCACGGCGACACCAACAGCAGCACCTGATACTCGCTCTCCACCTTCCCGGCCTGGAAAACTACGGACAAAAGCACGGCGAACTTAAAACCCTTTCCCTGACCGAGCATCTCTCAGAGCGCTTGAACGGCTTGCTGCGCGATACCGATCTTTGCTGCCAATACACGCTGGATACCCTGTTACTTTTAATGCCCCAAACACCCCAGGCCGCTCTTGGCCGCTTACAGGAGAAAATCACAGAATTGGCATCACTTATCGAAGTGGATGACTTTACCCTGCAGGTTTACGCATGGACGCTACCCGATGAATTGATGACAGACGATGCCGCCAACTGGCTGGTTATGAAAATGAGCGGGCAGGTGGATGACTGAAACCCTGTATTTCCTGCGCGGCATATTCGCTGCACTGTCTGAAGACAGCGCACTCTGGCTGACCTTGATGCCAATGCTGATAGCCGTGGAGTTGCCGCTGTATCTTCTTGTTATGACAGGCGTTTTCCGCTGGACAGCTCATCAGGATGTATCCGGCGACCAAAGACAGACAACGCCCGGCATCAGCGTGATCATTACCTGTTATGGCGAAGGTGACGCCATTGCCATCACTATCGATACCCTGGTCGAACAACTTTATGGCGGCGAAATAGAGATCCTGCCTGTTATTGATGGCGCGGTGCAAAACCAACATACCTATGTCGCTGCCCTCGCCGCCAAGAGAAAATACGCCGGGGTAAAAAACCGCCCCGTGCGGCTGGTGCCAAAGTGGCAGCGGGGTGGCCGCGTCAGCACCCTGAATGCAGGGCTTTCTGAAGCCTCCCATTCAATTGTCATTAATGTCGACGGTGACACCTCTTTCGACAACGACATGGTACGAACCATTGTCAATATGCTGCAGCAACCCAAATACCTTGCCTGTGGCGGCGCCTTGCGGGTACGAAACTGGCGGCAAAATCTGCTGACACGGATGCAGGCGCTTGAATATATGCTTTCGATGCAAATGGGTAAAACGGGCATGGCGACCTGGGGCGTACTTAACAATATCTCCGGTGCCTTCGGCGCGTTTCACCGCGACATTCTCGAACGTGCGGGAGGCTGGGATACCCACACGGCCGAAGACCTCGACCTCACCATGCGCCTGAAGCAATACAAGACCCGCTATCCTGACAAATCGCTCGGGTTTGCTACCCATGCGATTGGGCATACCGACGTGCCGGACACCGTCAAAGGGCTTGTGATGCAAAGACTGCGATGGGATGGGGATTTGTTGTTCCTCTTCCTGCGTAAACACCGGCAGGGTCTGACACCCAAACTGCTTGGCTGGGGAAACTTCCTGTTTGTCTTTGTCTATGGCGTATTGCAAAACGTCCTCTTGCCCCTGCTGGTACTGGGTTTTACGGTATGGCTTGTGGTGGTCTATCCTCCCACGGTTGTCATCGCACTGATGACAGCACTGTACCTGACCTATCTGGGACTCTTGCTGTTGTCATTTGTGGCCTACACCGGCTTTATTTCTGAACGTCCGCGTACAGATATCTCAATGGCTGTCTGGCTTCCCCTGTATCCGGTCTATCTTTTTCTTATGCGTATGGTGACTGCTTTTTCAATGGTCAATGAAGTATTGCGCCGCAGTCATGAAGAGTCATCAATGGCTCCCTGGTGGGTGCTGAAGCGAGGGAAGCGGTTCTAATCATGAAAGTGGAATTTCATCTTGATAAGAAGCAGGCCCCCACAACGGAAAAAGGGATGAAAGTCACCTACGGACACGCCAAGCGTGGCGGCTACAAGCTCCGTTGGTATCTGCTTCTGGCCATTGTGCTCAGCCCTTTACTGGTCATGGCCTATTTCTTTGCCAAAGATGCTGTGCTTATCACCGCGCCTGGCATCGTGTCCGTCAATCCTGTCACCCTGACCAGCCCTCAGGAAGCTGTGGTAGCAGAAATCACGGTGAAAAATGGCGACAGTGTGAAAAACCAGACCCTGCTGGTGTCACTGTGGGATCCGGTGCTGGCGAAGGATATAGAATCGTTGCAGCAACAAATTGTCGAAATGGATGAAACCCTGAGAAACCGCCCTGACGACAGCTTTACTCTCTACGAAAGCGCGGTAAGCGATGCAAAAAGTAACCTCGCTGAAATGGAGCGAGTTCTTGCCCGTTACCGCAAGTTCAGCGAACAGGGTCAGGTTTCACAAATCGATATGGCGTCAGCATTTCAGATGTATAACGCTGCCCAGCTATCACTGGCAAGCGCGGAAATCACCCTCAAAAAAGCCAAAGCAGATGCTTTGCAGGAGAGGCTGGCAGGACCAGTGGCACAGGCCAGACGCGAGATGATCCTGAACCTGGACAATATGCACGCGAAAATGCAGCAACTCAGTATCGAAAGCCCTTATAGCGGTTCAGTTTTAAATATTTTTGTTCAGACAGGCGAGAGGGTCGCAGCAGGTGCACCTGTTGTCATGGTGTCTCCCAACAGTGAGCCCAAAATCATCGCTTATTTGAGCGCAAAGTACATTGATAGCGCACAGACTGGCAGCAAAGCTAAGGTAATTTTTCCGAACGGTGAGCGACTGGATGCCACGGTATCTGAACCCACTGAAATTGCCAGCAAGCTCCCGCCCCAGCTTGCTAAGCCATTCGAGGGCAGCCCGGCATTGCTCCGCGTGACATTGACCTTGAACAAAGAGATCCCAACCCAGGAATGGGCGGAAGGGATGCCCGTTGAAGTCCATTTCTGAACTTTCTTCCTGCCTAATAAAATCCACAGCAGAAAAAGAGATCTGTTTGTGACTCTCATTGCTACTACACCAATTCCAGTGACACCCAGTACGATTTGCTAGTCTTTAAAGGCACGGTGCTGTCATGTCCAGACAGACAAAATGCTGGGCAGCAGGCACTCTGGCATTTTCTTTGGTATTCAAAAGTTAGCGTAATAAGGAAGCGATCATGAGAGTGTACCTCCAACTGTTGACCCTGGTATTCGCGCTTTTCAGTCTGCCTTCAATGGCGCAAGAAGGTATGGTGCAGGTGCAGAGCCAATACGATGTACCCACCACCACAGATCGGCTGCTCGCCGCTATCCGCGCCAAAGGGCTTAAAGTCATTGGACGCATTAACCACGCACAAGCAGCCGAAGACGCGGGGCTGAAACTGCGGCCTACCGAGTTGGTGATTTTTGGGAATCCGAAAGTGGGTACACCTTTTATGGCCTGTAGCCAGAGTGCGGGTATCGATTTGCCGCAGAAGGCGCTGATTTGGGAGGCGGAAGATGGCAAGGTATGGCTGGGGTACAACAAACCTGCCTACATACTGGAACGCCATCAACTGGATGGCTGTGGGCTTTCCGTAGAGAAAGTGAATAAAGCGCTGGTCACTCTCGCCAAACTCGCTACCCAGCCTTCGCCACAATAATCCGATAAGGTTTGGAGAAGCAACGGGAAGCCTGATTGACTTTGATTTTACAAAATAGAAAAGCCCCGCAAGCTTTCACTTGCGGGGCTTTTTAAGCTAAAGAGTCGTTAAGAATTACTTCTTAGCGTCTTTCTCTTTTTGCTCTGCGATTACTTTGTCAGCTACGTTAGTAGGACATGGTGCGTAGTGTGAGAACTCCATAGAGAACTGACCACGACCAGAAGTCATAGTACGCAGGGTACCGATGTAACCGAACATTTCTGACAGAGGTACGTCACCCTTGATGCGAACACCAGTGGTACCAGCTTGCTGGTCTTTGATCATACCACGACGACGGTTCAGGTCACCGATTACGTCACCAACGTGATCTTCTGGAGTGAACACGTCAACCTTCATGATTGGTTCCAGCAGTTGTGGACCAGCCTTAGGCATAGATTGACGGAACGCACCTTTCGCTGCGATTTCGAACGCGATTGCTGATGAGTCAACTGCGTGGAAGCCACCGTCGAACAGCTCAACTTCAACGTCCAGTACTGGGAAGCCAGCCATTGGACCAGTTTCCATCATAGACTTGAAGCCTTTCTCGATTGCTGGCCAGAATTCCTTAGGAACGTTACCACCAACAACGGTAGAAGAGAACTTGAAGCCTGAACCCACTTCGCCTGGCTTGATGCGGTAGTCGATCTTACCGAACTGACCTGAACCACCAGACTGTTTCTTGTGAGTGTAGCTGTCTTCAACTGGCTTGGTGATGGTTTCACGGTAAGCAACCTGTGGAGCACCAACAGTCAGTTCAACACCGTGAGTACGCTTCAGGATGTCAACTTTGATATCCAGGTGAAGCTCACCCATACCTTTCAGGATGGTGTCGCCAGTTTCTTCGTCAGTTTCAACTTGGAATGATGGATCTTCTGCAACCATCTTACCCAGTGCAACACCCAGTTTCTCAGAAGCGCCTTTGTCCTTAGGAGTAACAGCGATAGAGATTACTGGAGTTGGGAAGATCATTGGTTCCAGAGTACATTCGTGCTTAACATCACACAGAGTGTGACCAGTTTGAACGTTCTTCATACCAACAACCGCGATGATGTCACCAGCTTGTGCTGAATCCAGCTCGTTACGGTCGTTTGCGTGCATCTCAACCATACGGCCGATACGCTCAGTTTTACCCGTTGCGCTGTTCAGTACAGTGTCACCCTTCTTCAGTTTACCTGAGTAGATACGGATGAAGGTCAGTGCACCGAAACGGTCGTCCATGATTTTGAACGCCAGAGCGCGGAAAGGCTCATCTACAGATACAGTTGCTACTGCGCCAGTTGGCTCACCAGTTTCTGGATCAGTCAGTTCTTGTGGGTCAACTTCAGTTGGAGAAGGCAGGTAATCTACAACTGCGTCTAGCAGAAGTTGCATACCTTTGTTCTTGAATGCAGAACCACAGTAAGTTGGGAAGAACGCCAGATCACGGGTACCTTTACGGATACAACGCTTGATGTCTTCGATAGAAGGCTCTTCGCCGTCCATGTAAGCCATCATCAGGTCGTCGTCTTGCTCAACTGCAGACTCGATCATCATTTCACGATATTCTTCAACATCGTCAACCATGTCTGCTGGGATTTCTTTGATTTCGAAGTTTTCTGGCAGACCTGAGTCGTCCCAGAAGAACGCTTGGCGAGTCAGAACGTCAACCACACCTACAAACTCGTCTTCGCGGCCGATTGGCAGAGTCATAACCAGTGGGTTTGCGCCCAGAACTTTCTTAACTTGCTCTACTACGCGGAAGAAATCTGCACCCATACGGTCCAGTTTGTTTACGAAGATCAGACGAGATACTTCTGAATCGTTCGCGTAACGCCAGTTAGTTTCTGACTGAGGCTCAACGCCGCCTGAACCACAGAATACACCGATACCGCCGTCCAGTACTTTCAGAGAACGGTATACTTCAACTGTGAAGTCAACGTGTCCCGGGGTGTCGATTACGTTGAAACGATGATCCTTCCAGAAACAGGTAGTTGCTGCTGACTGGATGGTGATACCACGCTCAGCTTCCTGATCCATGAAGTCCATAGTTGATTCACCATCGTGAACCTCACCGGTGCGGTGGATCTTACCGGTCAGCTTCAGGATACGCTCGGTGGTAGTGGTCTTACCCGCGTCAACGTGCGCGAAAATACCAATGTTTCTGTATTTATTTAGATCTGTCATTGTTCGTCTCTATAAACAATTACTGGCTTATATCAGGGCGGGGAGTATAGCAGGCGTTGTCGCGTAAAGAAACATGTAGAGCGCAGTGATAGACGATAAGTTGTCACGAGCGCATTTCCAGACACTATTCTGCGTATTTTGGCAGCTATTTCCGTACGCTACGGGGCCATTTCCTCTCCGGGAGACCCGTTTTCCCACCCAACCATTGTTACCTTGCCTAGTTTCGGATTACAGCGTAGACCCGAATTGCGCGATACCCAAACCCAGAATCAGCGCTTTTCTCTTCTTCTTAATGGCGAGTCATGACTTTTGTCGTTTGTGATTGAGGAGTTGGAGACAAAGCGATTTTTTTTCAACCAAACACACCATTATTCAGCCTGCAATCCCTCTCAACTTCGCAAATCAGAGAAACAATACTCAGAGTCAGGAAGTTTCCTCTTTATAGTGCGCAGCAATTTTTACACGTTCCCTCAATCGGAGCTTCTATGTCTACTTCGCGGATCTCTTCGCTCGAACTGGGGCGTTTGCTGGCTATTTTTGCCGTCGTGACGATTCACGCCGGCCCCCTTCGCGGCGAACTCTACAGTGAAAATATCAACACCCTGTCGGATGTGATTAACCAAGTGTGCCGTTTTGCCGTGCCTTTCTTTTTTGTCCTGACCGGCTTTTTTGTCCAACCCAAACTGACACAAGCGCCGAAAGAAACCTTTCTAGGCTATGCCAATCCCCTGATGGTGATTTGGTTGGCTTGGAGTGCTATCTATCTCGCCCTGCCATTCCGATTCGACCTTGTTTTCACTGAGGGTTACTTGGCAGAGCGTTCCGGTTATTGGGATTACCTGCTGCAGACTCCGTTAAATACTCTGTTTGAAGGTGGCTTGGTGCACCTTTGGTATATTCCCGGTTTGCTCTGCGCGCTTGGCATCTTGGCGCTACTGATCGGTAAAGGTCAGCAAAGCCTTATTGTTCCCTTGGCGCTTGGACTTTATGTATGGGGATTGGGGGCAGGAAGCTACCAACCGGTCATGGAAGGAACGGCGCCTATCTTTACCCGCAACGGCCCGTTTTTCAGCTTGTTGATGGTAACCGCCGGTTTTGAACTGCGCCGTCGCAACATTACTTTTTCCAACAGCATGTCGTGGATGATGTTTGTCGGAGGCACGGTGCTTATCCTCGCAGAAGGCACTCTCCTTGGCCGTTATGACATCTGGATGGCAAACCACGACTTTTTGCTCGGCACGCCACTGATTGCCATTGGCCTGTTCTCTTTGCTGAAAAACCATCCGCAGTTGGGGAATAAACCTTTGGTGCATGCACTCAGCAAACGGGTACTCGGCGTTTATGTTGCACACTTCGTCCCGTTGATCATCCTGTTTAACCTCTTCGGTATTTACGGCATTGAGGGTTTGACGAAAGATCTCCTGGTCGCGCCACTCACGCTGCTACTTTCATTTGCGCTGGTATTTGGGTTGGAAAAACTGCCATTCACGCGGTTTCTGGTGCAGTTTGAAAAATCGTCCCCGCGGAGAGTGGGAGAGAAACTGGAAAGCTGATTTGGAAAACTAATGATGAGAAAGCCCGGTTGCCCGGGCTTTTTTAATGGTGGGTGTCGATTGTCTTCTCAGAGACTAATGCATCGATTTTTTGCAAAAAACTGTCTCGTATGTGGAGTTGATCGTATTTGATGTTATAGGTGTTGTGAAAGCCAATATGCACTTCCACCCCAATCCCGCGCAAAAACACGTTGTAACCGTCATAATCCGACACGGCTTCCACGCCTTGGTAGATTTTCCCCAACTCAGTCTCTGTCCCTTTTTGCATCACCACTTCATAGGCGGCGAGCAACTTGGTGGGATCCAGTTCGTTTTTCATCATTCCCTCCTCGGAGAACGGCAACAATGCCTTCTCTTTTTAGTATGTGTGCCATACCTGAAGCACGCCAATTCAATGAAGGAAATAATGATCTGTATCAGAATGGGGGACAGCTACGGGGTGTGGCGCATAAAACGGCGCGCCATTTCCGCTTCCTGCGCTTCCATCAGTCTTTGCGCCATGTCCATGTGCTCATGCATGATCGCACGGGCGTCCTCTGCGCGGCCATCTCGTAGCGCAACGATCAGGTTTTTCTGATGATTAAACCCCTGCTCCCACAATTCGTGGTTAGGCGGCTCGTAAAGACGGCGATAGACAGTCAGATCCGTCAGCATCCGCACCATAAAGCGGATCATAAAACCAAGCAGTTCATTCCCTGCAAGCTCTGCAAGAATAAGGTGGAACTGGAGCGAATCAATATGTTGACGCCGTTCATCTTCTGCCGTCTTCGCAGGCTCTGCATATTTCTCTAAATTTGACTCCAGCGCGGCCAACTGTGGTTCAGTCAGTTTGCCTGCGAGATTCGCCACCAGTTCAGGTTCCAGTAATCGACGCAGCTGATAGATGTCTTTTACTGACAACTCATTAAAGAAGAAATAATTGCTCAGCAAGCTGCTGGCCAGCGGCTCAGACACCGCATTGATAAACGCGCCGCCTTTTGGGCCAGTGCGGGTAATGATCAGCCCCTGGGCTTCCAACACCCGCATGGTTTCACGAATGGTGCCTTTGGACATGCCAAACAGCTCCATCAGGGTCTGTTCGTGGGGCAATTTGTCTCCGGGCTGAAGCCCCTGTTCGACTATCCAGCTTTTTATTGCCTCCGCGACCTGATAAGGGCGGCGCATTTTGGCAGACGGCGCTGTGTTATTCGAGGGGGTGGTAGCAGGCGACAAATTCATTCTCCGTAACTTGTGTCAAAGGGGGCGATGCTTCCAGGCAATCAGGTTGGGCACGAGGACACCTTGAGGCAAACGCACACCCTTTCGGCGGATTAAGCGGGTCGGGCAATTCTGCATGCTGATTAGGCACTTGCAGAGGACGACCTACCACTGGGGCACTATTTGCCAGCAACTGAGTGTAAGGATGTTTGGGTGAATTGAAAATCTTTTCTGCCGGGGCAAGCTCCACCAGTGAGCCGAAATACATCACAGCGACCCTGTCGCTCACCGCCTCCACTACCGCCAAATCGTGGCTGATAAAAAGATACGTCAGCGACAGCGATTGTTTCAGTGCTGCCAACAGGTTCAGCACCTGCGCCTGTACCGACACATCCAGCGCCGACACCGGTTCATCCAACACCAATATACGAGCGTTGGCTGCCAGCGCACGGGCGATACCAATCCGCTGCGCCTGTCCACCAGAGAACTCGTGGGGGTAGCGATCCAGAAACTCTTCACGAAGCCCCACCTCAGCAAAGATTTCCCGGATACGTTGTTCGCGTGCGCCCTTGTCCATTTTATGCAGATAAATCAGCGGCACCTCCATCAACTGGCGGATAGTCTTGCGCGGATTCAGACTGCTTATCGGATCCTGAAACACATACTGGATGCGTTTGCCGTTTTCTTCCGGTTTATCCAGCGCAAGTGGCTCGCCTTCCACCAATACATTGCCTTCTGTGGGTGTTGTCAGCCCCACCAGCATGCGGGCGAGGGTCGATTTGCCGCAACCAGATTCGCCCACAATACCCAGCGTTTCGCCCTGCTCAACATCCAGACTGATTGTGCGTACCGCTTTCACGCCGGGCATCGCAGCAGAAAAGAGCGGTTTTTTGAAATAGAAGGTTTTCTTCAATCCCTGAATTTGCAACGCTGCGGTCATACCCATTTCTCCTCAGGAAAGTGACACAACACCATGCGTCCGGCATGTTGGTGACATGCAACATCGCCAGTCTCACAGGCCGCCTTGGCTTTTGAGCAACGTGCCGCGAATGCGCAGCCCGGTGGCAGTTTATCCACCACCGGAGGCAAACCGGGAATGGCTTCCAGATCGCCCTTACCACGACCCAGCTCCGGCACACAGGCAATCAACTTTTTGGTGTAAGGGTGCGCTGGCGCATCCAGCACCTCTGCCGTTTTCCCGGTTTCGACTATTTTCCCGGCGTACATCACCGCTACGCGATCGCAAAGCTGGGCGACCACACCAAAGTCATGAGTAATGAAAAGCACAGACACATTGCGGGTGCGGCGAAGCTCATCCAGCCGCGCGAGGATCTGCCCCTGCACGGTCACATCCAGCGCAGTCGTCGGTTCATCTGCAATGATCAGCGACGGGTTATTTACCAACGCCATGGCAATCGCCACCCGCTGACGCATTCCTCCGGAAAGTTCATGGGGAAAGGCATTCATCCGCTCTGGCGCATTCGGAATATGCACCGCTTCAAGCAGGGAAACTGCCCGCGCATGGGCATCGGCGGGGGGGACTTTTTCATGCACCAGAATCGCTTCCATCATTTGCTCACCGACCCGGAACAATGGGTGCAGTGTGGCCAGCGGATCCTGGAAAATATACGCCACATCGTTGCCGCGAAGTTTACGCAAGGTTTCGTAGCTGGCGCCTATCAGCGAATCGCCTTTGAACCGGATATCACCGCCACTGATCACGCCCGGCGGTGAGGCGACCAGCCCCATCACCGAAAGTGCGGTGACCGATTTACCCGACCCACTCTCACCGATAAGCCCAAGACACTCACCCGGAGCGATATCAAACGACACCTGGTTTACTGCGCGGTAAACGCGCTTCGCGATACGGAACTGGGTTTCGAGTGCATTCACCGACAGCACGGCATCAGGATTACTCTCTTCTTTCGCGTCATTGAAAGTGGGGTCAATCTTGGTCGCCGGTTGCGGACGGGTTAGCGCACCGGATTTAAGGCGCGGATCGAGCGCATCACGCACCCCATCACCCAGAAGGTTAATGCTCATCACGATAAAGAAAATCATAATGCCTGGCACCACGCTGGCGTGAGGGTCGGTGATTAGCGCATTTCTCGCTTCGCCCAGCATTGAGCCCAGATCTGCCTGCGGCGGCTGTGAGCCCAAGCCGAGGAATGACAGCCCCGCGGTTTCCAGAATCATCCAGCCAATGGTTGTCGACATCGCAATCACAATCACAGGGATCACATTCGGGACAATTTCAGACCAGATAATCCGCATGTCAGACATGCCACAAAGACGCGCCGCTTCGACAAATTCACGTTGCGCCAGAGAAACTGTCACGCCGCGGATATTACGGGCGAAAAAGGGAATATTGACCGCAGCTACCGCCACCAGCGCGTTAAGCAGGCCCGGCCCCAGTGCTGCCACAATGGCCAGCGCCAAGAGGATGTAAGGAAATGCCATCAGGATATCGATGCCTCGCATAAAGACATTATCGATACGCCCGCCAAAATACCCGGCGACAATCCCAATGGCCGAGCCAATCAAAGCCGCAATCAATGCCGCGGCAAAGCCTACCGCCAGACTCAGTTGCGTCCCCCACAAAAGTCGGGACAGCAAATCACGGCCAAGTTGGTCAGTACCCAGCAGGTGACCGTCACTCAATGGGCGCAAAAAACGGTTCGCGGTATCCGTCGCTGCCGGATCCTGCAAGCCCAGCAGCGGGGTGACCAGCACCAGAAATACGATAATACTGAGCACAATGCCGCCAAAAGCAGCCAGCCGGTTGCGTGCCAGCAGTTTTAAAAATGCCGTCATGCTTTGATCCTCGGGTCGAGCCAGCTTTGCAACATATCCACGGCGATGTTAAACAGCACATAACAGGCTGCCACGAACACCACACCGCCCTGCACCAGCAGGATGTCGCGTTTCAAAATCCCTTCCACCAGCATTTTGCCGACACCCGGCCACTGGAAAACCATCTCGATATACACCGCACCGGAAAGCACAAAACCCGCCTGGATACCCAGCACAGGAATGATGCTGACCATGGCGGCCTTGAGCGCGTGCTTCCAAATCACTTTTCGTTCGTGCACACCTTTGGCACGGGCGGTACGGATGTAATCCTGACGCAGCACTTCGAGCATGGCAGAGCGTGAAAGGCGGGCGATAACCCCGGTTGCTACCGAAGCAAGTGCCACTGCGGGCATGATGAGGTGCATCAGCAAATCTGGGAGGTCGCCACCACCGTATATCGCATACATGCCTGAAACCGGCAGCCAGCGCAGGTTCACGGCAAACAGCAGGATCATCATCATGCCGAGGAAAAAGGACGGAATTGAAATGCCCAGTAACACCACCAGTGTGATGCCTTTGTCCGCCAGCGAAAATTGACGCGCTGCAGAGACCACACCGGCAATGATGCCGAGAAACGAACAGAGCACAAACGACACCCCCGCCAGGATCATGGTGGCGTTGAAACGTTCCATCACTTCATCAATCACAGGACGGTTGAGCGAATAGGAACGGCCAAAGTCGCCCTGCAGCATATTCGTCAGCCAGATAAAATATTGATTTACCAATGGCTGGTCGAGGCCGAGGTCTTTGTTGATTTTGGCGACATTTTCAGGGGTCGCATACGCACCGAGGATCGCCGTTGCCGGGTCGCCGGGGATCATGGACATGATTAGAAAAACAATCACGGTAATACCGAACAACACCGGTATTGCCGACACCAGACGGCGTAAAAAATAGCTACCCACGCGCAGTGCTCCCTTCTGCGTTCACGTCAGGAAAAACAGCACCCAGACAAAACGCCCGGGTGCATTGGTTTTATTTCTGAACATCATCCAGGATGAGGAAGAAAGAAGGCTGCAGTTTGAAATCCTTCACCTGAGCGCTGGTCACCGCATTTTGCTTCCAGTTCGCGACAAAGACCCAAGGCGCATCTTCCTGCACAATTTCCTGCATTTGGCGGTAGAGCTTGGCGCGCTCGGCCTGATCAGTCGACTCGCGGGCTGCCACCAACAGTTTGTCGACTTCAGGGTTGGAGTAGTAACCCGAGTTGAAGCCGCCTTTGTCTGGCCACGCTTCAGTGCGAAGCGCAAGGTACGGCAGGGTATCCGGGTCATTGGTCATCCACGCCATTTCAGCCATGTCTGCCTTACCTTCCAGCCCAGGGTTTACCTTGCCAAGGAAGGTGTTCCACTCATAGGTTTCAATGTTTGCATCCAGCCCGACCGCTTTCAGATCGGCCTGAATCGCAGTGCCCAATGGCACAGGATCTAACATACCTGAGCCGCCTTCAGTCACATAAAACGTCAGCTTCGCCCCTTCCTGACCCGCTTCTTTGATCAGCGCTTTGGCTTTTTCAGGGTCATATGGGTACGGCTGCAGGCTGTCATTGTATGCCCAGGCAAACGCGGGCGGCGTTGGGCCAGCCGCGACTTCAGCTGTGCCTTCCAGCACACCTTCAACGAGTGCTTTTTTATTGATGGCATAGTTCACCGCCTGGCGCATACGTTTATCGGCAAACGGCCCTTCTTTGGCATTGAGGATCAAAAACCACAGGTGTGGGCCAGCCTGCTCTTCCACTTTAAAGCGGTCGTTTTCAAATTCAGACAAGGCATTGGGCGGCACTTCCACCATCATGTCGATGCTGCCAGCCAACATTTCCGCCACGCGGGTGTTGGCATCGGTAATTGGGCGGAACACCACCGCTTCCAGCTTGGCTTTGTCGCCCCAGTAGTCATCATTGCGTACTGCTACCACCTTGCTGTTGGACTCCCACTCAGCAAAACGGAAAGGGCCAGTGCCTGACGGGTTGCGGCCAAAGTCTTTGCCGTATTTTTTCACCGCTTCCGGCGACACAATCAGCCCGGTTGGATAAGCAAGGTTGGAAAGAAACGGCGCATAAGGCGCACTGAGCGTGAATTTCACGGTTTGCGGGTCTACCGCTTCCACGTTGTCCACCGAGGAAAAGAAGAAAGCCAGCGGGAAAGGCCCAGTGTTGTGGTAAGGGTGTGACTCATCCAGCATGCGGTCAAAATTGAATTTCACTGCTTCTGCCGTGAGAGGTGTACCGTCGTGGAAAGTCACGCCTTTACGCAGCTTGAAGGTGTATTCCTTACCGTCATCACTGACTGTCCAGCTCTCTGCCAGCGCAGGCTCTACTTCCAGTGTGCCGTCTTTGTAGCGCACCAAGCCTTCATACAGGTTCATCAGGATGCGGAAATCATTCACCGCCGTCACCGCCTGCGGATCCAGCGATTTCGGCTCTGCAACCTGACCGACGATCAGCACATTGGGTGGTGTTTGTGCTGCAACTGTCAGCGGCAGTAGTGCACAGACTGCAATCAACGCGCTTTTGGCTGCACTCCGCAGCGATTTCATGAACTCACTTTTCGCTTGTTTCATGGGGAAACTCCTTCCCATTTGTTTGTGTGACTGGTTTGCGTGCGGTTACCAAACAGTTAACGCACGGTTAACTTTTATTCAGATTTATCACTATAAATTACTTGCCGCAAGTATTTATCATGATAAATTATGTTCAAAGTGTGACCATTCCACACTTCAATGATTGGCTCAGGAGTGAGACCTATGACCTTTTCAGTATTAGCACGTGATCCGCAAAGCGGTGCGATTGGCGCTGCCGCGGCAACGGGAAGCTTGTGTGTGGGTGGCTGGGTGATACGCGGCAACCCCAATGCCGGAATGTCAGCCTCGCAGGGGGCAAAACCCAGCACTATGTGGGGCGAGGACGTACTGACACTGATGGCAGCCGGAAGCAGTGCACATGCTGCCATCAATGCCGTCACCCAATCTGACAGCGGCGCAGAATACCGTCAGTTGGCAGCGCTGGACTTACAGGGAAACGGCGCCATCTATACCGGTAAAAATAACGGCAATGCCCGGGGTGGCCGCTGGGAAAAGGATTTGGTAGTCAGCGGCAATCTTCTCACTGACCTGAAGGTGCTGGATGTCATGGTCGATACCATGCAAGGCTCTAAAGCCTGCTTTGAAGAAAAGCTTATCGAGACGCTGGTGGCAGCGCAGCAAGCTGGCGGCGACCACCGGGGGTTGCTGTCCGCATCCTTGTTAGTCTTTCGCCCAGACACCCCACCGCTGACCTTGCGTATTGACTACCACGAAACCCCTTTAACCGCTCTGCAACGGCTGTATGAACAATACCAAGACAGCGATTACCAGCGCTGGCTCACTACCCTACCCACCCGCGAAAACCCGGAGCGTTAACCATGAACTACTCCTTAGGGCAAAAAGCCCAGCACTACCTGACCCAGTTGGCTGAATGCTCTGAAACCGAAAACAGTGTCACCCGTTTACCATTTACCGCGCAGCACCAGCGCGCCGCTGATCTGATTAAAGGCTGGATATGCGAAGCCGGGCTGTCCATCTCTATGGATGATGCGGGCACCCTGATTGGCCGCTACAACGCCGGGGAAGGAAAACCTGTACTCCTGATGGGAAGCCATCAGGACAGCGTAAAACAGGGCGGCGGTTACGACGGCATTATGGGCATCGTTCTGGGTATTGTGGCGCTGCAAGCCATTCAGCAGCGAGGGATCCGCTTGCCTTTCTCTGTCGAAATCCTGGCCTTTGCCGATGAAGAAGGTGTCCGATTCCCCACCGCCCTGCTTGGCCCCCGGGCTTTGGCGGACACCCTCGATTTAGATGTACTAAACCGCACAGATAGTGACGGTGTATCACTGGCAGACGCACTTCGCGGGTTTGGTGCAAACCCAGAGAGCATCCCAAAACTTAAACGTTCACCGGACAATATCCTCGGGTTTATTGAAACCCATATCGAACAGGGCCCGGTATTGGAGCACGAAGGATTACCGTTGGGGGTTGTTACCGCTATCAACGGTATTGAACGCCACACTTTGACCTTCACCGGTCAGGCGGCACATGCCGGAACCGTTCCTATGCATTTACGCAAAGATGCCCTTGCAGGCGCTGCTGCCGTCATACTGGAAGCCGAAAAGCTGGCAATCCGTATCCCGGAACTGCTGGCAACCGTCGGCCAGTTGAATGTGTCACCCAATGTGGTCAACGCCGTTCCGGGCAGTGTTACCCTTTCCATCGAACTTCGCTCACCCAACGATGCGGTGCGAGAAAAAGCAGGCGAGATGCTGAAAAGCTATGCGCTGGAAACGGCGCAGCTTCGTGACCTTGAGTGCCACATAGAACGCACCTACAGCCAGAACGCAACGCTGTGTGATGATGGCTTACAACAGGCGATTGCTCATGCCATTGCAGCCACTGGCGAGAAAGTTTTCTACCTGCCTTCCGGCGCAACACACGATGCGTCCGCCATGGCCGACCTCACCAAAGTAGCCATGCTGTTCGTGCGCTGTCGCAAGGGTATCAGCCATAACCCGGCAGAATATGCGAGCGATGAAGATATGGGGAAAGCAGTTGATGCGCTGATAGTGTTGCTGACCAACCTAAACCAATAAGTTACCCGACTGCATCACCTAGACGAATCAATGCGCGGCATCAGTGCGTAGATACGAACTGGAAAGCAAAACACCCATGCCGCACTGTGCGTCATGGGTGTTTTGTTTTACTTAGATCGGAATGACAGACAGTTAGAACTTAACCAGGAATGACTTAGCCTGACACGGTTTTACTGCACCAAATCCAGTCTCTGTTGCTGAGACAGCATCCAGTGGCTGCTCATCCATGCTGACCTGTTGCCAGGAAGAGACAGGCAGGTTGAAGCTGACCGCATCTTCAAGATCGCCACTTTCTGCCGGGTTGTAGACGCGAAGCACCAAGCCTTGTTCATCTTCTGCTTTTTTCAGCACACTCAGGACAACGCCACGCTTCTCTTTCGACAATAAGCTGTAGGTCAACGGCAAATTCTGCTCGCCAACGTTCAGCTTCATCGCGTTGTAAGGGATCTTGTTGTAGCACTGGATTGGCGTCACGTTGTCGCGCGCTTCTGCCATGATGTTTGCACTGATGTGATCACCTGCGTAACCGAACAGGGCAAATTCACACACCAGCTTACCGCGGGTTTGCGAATCCGGCGTTGGGATCTTAATCCCTGACGGACGACCCGGACGCAGCAGCAACTCTTCTTTACCCAGGGTGCCCACACCACGAAGTAGTGTCAGGGCAAAAGTATCGCGCTCCTCGTTACCTTGGCTTGAAATCACTTCAAATTCACGCAGGCCGTTGGTCATTAAAGCCATACCACCCGACGCATTTTCCAGAGCGGCGAAGTTCATCAACTGGTAAACCGGTACCGGTGCCTCTTTCCAGCCTTCCTGTTCCCAAACGGCCATTGCCGGGTCGTTTGTCGGGCGGGTAATCAGGCCAAACTGGTTATCAGCCACAACCGTTTCAGACACAAACGGCGTCGGGATCAGCACGCGGACGCGGTGGTCATCGGCTTGGTTATCCAGTTCCATGCGCACTTCAATGCGGCGGCTGCCTTGCTTCAGTACAACCTGACATTGAACATCCAGATAGCCATTCTGGCCTGAGCGTTCTTCGCGCTCCTGCAGGTTGGCAGGCACCGCCATTCTCAGCCCAATGTTGGCAACAGACTGGAAGCCTTCGTGCTTGATCTCGGTATGCGCGTCAAACTCGTCGGAATACAGTAGCCATTCCTGACGGGATGGAGAGTAGTCATACTCGTCACCGTCGTCAGAGCCATCTTCAATACGCAACGCCTGATCGTAAGTGTGCAGGGTTTCTTTATCAAAAATGGTCAACGTACTGTTGGTGTTTACCTTGATGCGGTAGAACTCATTTTCCAGCAGGTGTTCACCTTGTTCAGCGACCTTGGTTTTGCCTTTGCTGTGCGCTTCGATATGCAGGGTCGTGAAGCCCATGGCCGGCACTTGGTGTTTAAACTGGATGTCGTATTCAACAAACGGGTCATAGTTTCCGTAGTGAACAATCTGGCGGTCAATCTTGCCCGGGTCGATAACACGCTGATCTTGGATAAAGTACTCAATCGCATTGCCGTTATCGTCGAACAGGTTGAACTCTTTGGCACGTAGGGTGATGGTAGTGTTGATCACCTCTTCTCGGGCGTAAGGCGACAGGTTGAACAGCGCCAGTTTGTCGCAGTCGCCACGGGCAGGCATGTGGTCGACAATCTTGCGCTTGTAGAAGTTAATCAGGTTAGTCGCCATATCGTCCGCGAGGATATAGCGGTTCATGATCTCTGCATGTACCTTGTCTGAACAACAGCAGCCAATCGAATCGTGGGCATGGTTCTTCATGCTCTCTTTCCACATTTTCTCGATCAGACCGTGGTGGTATTCAAAGCCAAGCGTCCAGGCAATAGCAGCCAGCGGTTCAAGTATATTGACGATCTTGTTCTCCACTTCAGCGTGGATGAGTTTGATATCCATGCGCGTAGAGGAAATGGTGCGGTGAACGCGCATGTACTTGCCGTCGTTAAACTCGCCTTTGATGGTATCAAGCTGATCGCGCATCGCCTCGATACGTTCAAAGACCTCTTCATAACGGCTCATCAAGAACTCGCGATCCGGGTAGATTTCGCGCAGTTTGTCCATCACCTCAAAGATATCTTTCTGGATTGGCATCTGGTCGTGACCGTTAGGCAGCAGAATGTCTTTGGTCACAGATGGCGCTTCCAGCACCGGGAAGTATTTATCCAGACGGTCACGCAGCCCTTTTTCATCCTGTGGCAGGTATTTACCAATCGCGTAACCCAGCGGCAGCACCTGTGCGGTCACTTCACTGCCATCATTGGATTGCCAGATGAACTCGGTTTTATCCGTGCCGTGGCGCTCTGAACAGCCACGCCAGAACATAGCGCGGTCGATGCCAAAGCCGTTGTAAATCATTGGCAGTTGAGAACTCATGGAGAATGAATCCGGCAGATAGCCAATCTTCATTGGCTCACCCAGCGCCAGACAATCGCGGATGCCATAAAGCATGTTGCGGACAATTGATTCGCCGGAAACCTGCATGGTGTCAGTTTGGGAATACCATGGGCCAATGATCAGCTTGCCCGCCTGAACCAGCGCTTTAACACGCTCTTTGTTCTCAGGTTTAATCGCGAAGTAGTCTTCCAGTACGGCGGTTTGACCGTCCAAAACGTAGTATTTGTATGCAGGGTCGCTTTCCAGACGCTGCATGATTTCTTCCATGTTGTTCACCAGAAGAATGCGCGATTCTTCCGTCGTGAAATACCATTCACGGTCCCAGTGCATGTGTGGAGTGATGTGTACGCGAGATGTAGCCATTACTGTTACCTATTGAGCGAAAAGGCTCGACAATCGAATTGGGTCTTAGGGCGCCTGAATTCAGGCACCCTTTTGTTGTTTTTCTTAGTTTGCGGTTGCGTTTTGGACGGTGTATTTGCCGCTGCGAACGGCGTGTGTACGCCATGCAATCAGGGTTGCAGTGGAAATTGCCGCACCAATCAAGGCTGCGCCGAACCAGATTGCCGCTGCGGTATAAGCACCGATTCCGGCATCATGCAGAAGGAAAATTGAGAAGATGCCTGCACCCGGTGTTGAAAGGCCAATCCCCGCTGCGCCCACCATGGCACCTGTTACGACAGAGCCCAGCAGGAAGGAGCCGATCACGCGGATAGGGTCTTCAATTGCCATCGGGATCGCGCCTTCAGTGATGCCCGCAAGGCCAAGCAGCCAAGTCGATTTACCGGTTTCAATTTCAAAGTCTTTAAACAGACGCGGAACCAGCATGGTTGAAGCGGTCACCGTGAACGCGGATACCATTTTGACGGAGCCAAAGATGGCGTATGGGCCATACACACCGTTTGCCATCGCTCCCAGACAGAAAGCGTAAGCCGCTTTATTTACCGGACCACCAAGGTCGAAAGAAACGAAAAGACCAATCACCGCGCCAAGCAACAGGGCATTGGTGCCAGACATACCGTTCAGCCAGTCGGTCAGCCCCTGGTTCAGCCATGCGACCGGTTTACCGATAACAAACAGCATCAGAGAGCCAGCCACCAAAGTGCCAATCACAGGGTAGAGATAGAAAGTCAGGAAGCCGTTGAACGCAGGATTGAGGCGGATGTTTTCTTTCACCCAGCGCATTACATAACCGGCGATCAAGCCACCGACAACACCGCCAAGAAAGCCGGAGCCAATCAGGTTTGCGGCAATACCCGCGGCAAAGCCGGGGCCCAGCGCAGGTTTGTCTGCCAAAGAATACGCGGTGTAAGCGGCCAGTACCGGCACCATCAGGGTTCCCAGCAGGCCACCGCCAAGTTTGCGGTACATGTTCAGCCAAGAACCGTCCGTTGCGTAAAGTTCCTGCAGGTTGAACATTTGGGCCAGCAACACAGCAACCGCAAGCACAGTTCCCCCTGCCACAATCAGTGGGACAGCGTAGGAGATACCTGACAGCAGCGCTTGTTTCAGCTCGGTTTTCAGTGGCAGACGTTTAGGTTTGTCATCAGTGATCACTGCACGTTCTGCGCCACTGCCTTTCTTGCCCGCCTCCAGCGCTTCATTGAGAATGCGCTCAGCATGTCTGATGGGCTCAGCCACAGGCACTTCGACACGTGGAATACCGTTGAAACGTTCCTGCTCTTTGATAGCCACTTCCGCGGCAAATACACAGGCAACCGCATTGTTAAGTTGTTCTGCCGTTAAGCGGTCTTCAATACCATTTGCGCCCTGTTTTTCAACGAAGACATTGATACCCAGCTTCTTACCGGCTTTTTCAAGATACTCAGCCGCCATGTAAGTGTGTGCGATACCCGCTGGGCAGGCAGTGACACAGACAATTGTCGGTAAATTTGTATCTATGTTGTCTTGAGATTCGCTTTCAGTTTCTTCTTTGTTGTCCAATAGCGCCAATACTTGCTCGGCTGATGTTGCATTCAACATCGCTTCACGCACATCGTCATCGACCAGGGTTGTCGTCAATTCAGTCAGAAGCTGAATGTGGGTAGAGCCCGCTTCCGCATTAGGAATGGCAATCAGGAAAATGAGGTTAACGTCTTCCTCTTCATCGATGCCTTGCCACTTCATATCCTGCTTCAGCGTTGCCATTGCAAACGCAGATTCCTTAACGGCATCCGTCTTCCCATGCGGTACTGCCAATCCTTCACCTAACGCAGTCGGGCCTTGGTCTTCACGCGCAAACACAGCGTCCAGATATTGCTGTTTGTCGTGCAACTTGCCTTGTTGTTCTAGTTGGTCGGCAAGGGCTCTTATCGCCTCATCCCGACTGGTAAAGGTCGTTTGTAAATTGATCAGCGATGGGTGGGTCAGAGAGGTTAGATTCATAACATTTTTCCCATTGTCACGTTATTCATAGTTGTCCCAACAACAATGCGTGAATAATACCTTTATAATACAAATATGACGTGATAGAGATCGCTAATTTCAAATTAGATGTATTTAATTTGTATTAACAATCAGTGCGGCGGTTTGTCTTCTTGTATGGAAAATCTGATTCGTATGATACATTTAGGCGCAATACAGGGTGCAATTTCGCTAGATTGCACCGATGAAAATTGCCTGAATTTCAAGAGAGCTTTATGGCCAGATTGCCAATGTACCGCCAAATTGCGGATGCGATTCGCGAGAAAATCAGTGCGGGAGAATACAAAGTTGGGGAAGCCTTGCCCACTGAAGCGCAGCTTCGTGAAACCTACTCCGTCAGCCGAGTGACGGTTCGCCAGGCGATTAAGCTGCTGGTAGAAAGCGGCGAGCTGGAGAGTAAGCAGGGCAGCGGCACTTACGTTAAAGAAAACAAAGTTAATTACGACATCTACCACCAAAGCAGCTTTGCTGAGAAGTGGTCACACCTTGATTCCGTGATCCGCAGTGATGTATTGGCGTTTGAAGTGACCAATGCCTCCCTGACGATGGCAGAGAACCTTAACATCGCGGAAGGCGACAAGGTTTTTTACGTTAAACGTGTGCGCTATGTGGATGATGCGCCCATCACTGTTGAAGAAACCTGGCTGCCCACCGAGATGTTCCCGGATCTCAGTTATCAGGTCATGCAGGGGTCTAAATACGATTTTATCGAGAACACCAAAGGGATGGTGATTGACCGCAGTGAGCAGGAAATTATCCCCGTACTTCCACCGAAGGAAATCGCCGAACTTTTGGCGATAGACCCAAACCAGCCAATTATCGAGAAGCGCACCCGCGGACACCTATTGGATGACACGGTTTTCGAATACAGCCGTAACTACTTCAAATCAACGGATTACAAGTTCACCTTGGTCGCCAAACGACACCGCTCTTAGGCTGCAATACCGACTGGGTATTGCAGCCCATTCACTTAGAAGCTCGAACCCGGCTCTGTCAGAAACTGTACTTCCTCGTCGGTACTTTCGCGCCCAAGGATAGCGTTGCGGTGAGGATAACGTCCAAACCTGTCGATGATGGCTTTGTGCTTCAGCTCAAACTCGTAGTTGTTTTCAAGGCCGGGCTGGTTGAAAAGCTTTACCGCCTCCTCGTGAACAGCCAGCGATTCGCTGTGCATGTAAGGCATATACATAAATGCGCGATGCACGACATCTAATTCGCGGTCAAAACCTTGTGCAACGGCCTCCTGTGCCAGTGCGAGCGCCAGTGGATCCTGCGCAAAGGCTTTCGGTGTGTCGCGGTAAATATTGCGGGAAAACTGATCGAGGACGATGATTTCCGCCAACCGGCCTTCGGCGGTATCGCGCCAATCAAACAAGGCTGACTGTGCGCCCGTTTCGAGTAGTGGCAAGAAACGCGCGGCGATAGCTTTGTCCAGCGCCTCATTTTTCATAAACCAGTCTTTTGGCGTCAGTTCTTCAAACCAAAATGTCAGTACGTCTTTGTACATCGCCTCTCTCCATGCTTTTAAAATTTCGTTTGTTTTTAGACTGTATTGGATACAGCTTCAGACTTTATCACACTGGGTTCCGCCGACGGAGGCACAGGGGCAGCGCCACAATCACTGGATGAGCTGCATCCACCCGCTGAGATCAAACCAGAATATAGGGATAAACATTTGCAGTGAAATGTGTTCCCGCTGAAATTAACTAAAAGGGAAAATCTGATTCTCCAGCCCGGTGCGGCTGAAGAATCAGTATTATTTGAATGTGCTATCGAGTATCAGATCTCAGTACCAGTTCGACACGGCGATTTTGCTGCTGACCGTCTTCATTGAGGTTATTTGCAACGGGTGAATATTCCCCGACACCTTTTGCGGTAAGCTGCTTTTTCGGGATCTGATAATCTTTGGTTAAAGCATTCACCACCGATTTGGCGCGCTTATCCGCAAGCTTTTGGTTGTATGACTCACTGCCTTTGTCATCGGTGTGTCCGACGACATAGAACTGCCAGTCTGGATGGGTTTTCAGGTACGTTGCCAAGGTATCCATTACCTCTTTGGATTCCGGCAACATTTGGTCGCTGTCGAATTCAAACAGCAACCCATCCAACGCCACATGCCCTGTTTGGGCGATTTTGTCTGTCAGGCCTTCCAAGTCGATAACCAAGCGGTCATCTTTTAGATCGGTTTCTTCAATAACGCGCAGCTCTCCCCAAAGGCCACCATTGAAGCCGAGGACATAGACCATGGCGTGAACCTTGCCTTCGGGCCTTTCCAGCATGAACAAACCGTAATACTGATTGTCCTCATTGCCGATATCGACCAAGGTTTTCAGGCCCTTTTGCAGCTTTTTATCATCACCGCAGCTTGTACCCTGACAACGAAACTGAGGCACAAACCCGAGCTTACTGAGTGCTGACTGATAGTTAGCAAACGCCTCATATTCTGAGTACAGGCGAGGCAACACGTAACCGATGTCGGTAATTTTTCCGTCCAATGACACAAACTGTTGTTCGCCTTTACCTGTCACCGCCGTCATCACTTTTATCTGCCCGTAACCGTGTTGAACGTATTCTCGAATATATGCGCCCGGTAAACGTTGGATCATAGGGTGATCTTGGCTGCCATTTTCATCTTTACTCGACTTATCTTCAAAGCTCAACGCTTCGATTGGCGCGCTCAAATAAGCCGCGTCGACGCTGATCAGATCAAGCGGCTCCTCGATTTCTTCGATCACATCCACTTGCAAGCCGGTGTAAAGATGAGAAGTGGCAGAGTAAAGGGACAAGAAGATGGGTTTGATCTCATGATTGATCTTCGCCACCAGCAAAACAGGTGCATCCCCCGGATTATCCAACGTAGGTTCAATCAGTTTTTTGAGGTTCTTTAGCCGCCCACACTCTTTTTCCTCACACGCAAACAGCACTTCTCCGCCTAAGGCTTCAATCTGCGCCTTGTAGTTATTAATTAAATGAAAAGGCTCAACGCCCGCTGGCAGTTTGTAGGCCAAACGGGTCAATCGACCACCTTGCGGCTTTGCAATGGGTTCGCCTTTCTCAAACCCAGTAACCAAGGGAAACTTGGTGTAATGCTGAACCGTTCGCGCTTCAAGTTCACTTTCCGGCGGCGCACTAAACAGCTCTCCTGCCAGAGCATTTCCAAATAACAGTACGCCGAGCGTCGCGCTTACTGCGACAGATTTTGTTGTTCGTCCTAGCCAATTATTCATTATTGCTCCTCGCGCTAAAACACACTGTCTTTGCCGCAATCCGTGGCAATCAATTGGCACCATCTTGGTCAAAATCGTCTTCTTCGAAAGCCTCTGGGAAGAGATCATCACCATCATCTCCCGCTAATATCGCCTGACCAACCAGCGCTTTCACGATATCGGCTTCCACTTCGCCAAACTGCTCAAGGACAGGCGCTGCGTCTTCGAGCATGCAAAGATTATTGACTGCAAACATCGAAGGGACGGTGGCAACCAGGACACTGTTTGCACTCAGCATCATTAGCGTCTCAAGAGCTTGTTCCTCCGTGCTAGGGGGAGCTAGTGTAGAGAGGGTGGTGGCTGTATCGCGAAGCTTTTGGATATTCTGATTAAATTCCACCACAGATTCGGGACGGTTACAGGCAGAATCAGATGCCAATGCACCGATAAATGCTTTGTATTCAGAGACGTATTTGTCACCCAACGCCGCATTGCTACGCGCAAGGGCTGCCAGTTTAGAAAGATCGACGGTTTGCATGGCCGCTTTTGCACTCTGGGTGCGCGCCATTACATCACCGACTTCCTCGACAAGCAGGGAGTAAGCATCGCCATTTTCCTGAGCCTCTTCAATCAAAGGCTCGGTGCGAGCACTAAACGCTTCAACCGCGCTTAAGTTCTGTTCCAAATCGGTGGCTGCAAACGCACAAAAAGACGTCACTGTCATAACAACAGCGGCAACACATTGGCTCACTCTGGGGCGATTTAATGGCATCTTCTTTGTCATATCCTTTCCTTAATCTCCGCTTCTTAGTACCTGCATTCAGCTTTCATCCACCAAAAATGGCTTACCGCACATGGCCGCAATCTCTTTCCCATGAGCAATCAACATCGCACGTCCGCCCAATCGCATTAAGTGCTGACGCTCTCCCGTGTCGAACAGTACTACCAGCTCATAACGTCTGGTGCCGTAGTGACTGCTTCGGGATATCAAGCTTTTCGTTACGCAAAATCCGCTCACGGCATGAAGGTTGGCCGAAAACCGATAAACGGGGTAAATACTGGTTATTTGCCTCACCAGGGTGCCTTGGCGCATGTCAACGCGAACGTGATGGTCAAGAAATGCCATGTGCCAGCCAAAGCCCGCCCACACTGCCCAGTAGACAATTCGGTCATAGGAATCGACGGAATTCGACAGCGCGAGAAAGACGGCATAGAGTAAAAATGAAATTCCGAAAACCCTGAGCACACCGCCCCCGCCGAGCCTTACTTCGCGGACTGCACCGGAGTTTGAAGCAGGGTTTACCATTACTTACCCCCAAACCAATGCAACGCAAACAGCAAAACACTCACGCCAAGGGTCGCTGGAAACACCAGCAACATACGCCAAATTGAACCTTGCACCTGAAACTGACTGCCTTCTGCCCGCTGCGGCTTCACCACACGAGCATCACCCGTCACCCTGGATTCCAACCGGACTTTTGCCGGCCATTTCGTCACATTGTCGTAAGCGGTAATGCCTGTTTCTTGGACGATGAATAGCGCCATTTCAGCGCTTTGAGCGAATTTGCCAATGCTGTTTCGGGTGAGGGATTGCCCATTGGCATTGAGCCGGAGCCAACATCCTGTTCCATGCTCCACAATTGGCATAATGGTGAGGTCGCATTCGTGCATCGGCCATGACGCTTTCTCGGCCGGTGATTTCCCCCAACCGAGCAAATGCGTCACGCGATCATGCTGGAACACAAACCGCTCGCTTCTTTTCAGTAAGAAGATGACGAGCAAGAAGAGAAACGAGGCCGCAATTAGGTAAAAGTAGGGAATGGTATCTTTGCGTAGCCAAGTCGCTAACGCCATCACGACAGAGGCGATCATCGGAACGCAGGCTAACAAGCCGAAAACCTGCCAGATTTTTTGTTGCATCCCTATCAGATAATACTGACCAAAACCATCACGTTTCAGGTGATAGCGTGCCCCCCAATAGAGATCCTGGTACCGCTTTTCCATCCATTTCCCTGTGGCAATTTGGCTAAATAAAAACCTTAAACAAGGTGTTAATGTTAGTCGACATGGTGAGTGTTTTATTCATTGGAAATGACTGGGATATTTTCGCGAATTACCGAAATTTAGCTGCAATACCGTCCAACAAAACCAAACGGTGTTTTCGGGAAAGCTGCCCACCTCCCCCACCCGAAAACAAATGGTTTTGCGCCTTACCATTAAAATAAATCATTAAAGATTTATAAAAACAGGAAAACATTCCATCCAGTCTCAAATATGCATCACTAGGTGTAAAATTTATCGCTTGAAATTCATTTAAAAATAGACTTTTACGCAGGCTTAACCGAACATTGCGCCCCTTTTTCTTTAGTTCCAACATTACCCGGTTCTAAAACACACTTTATGAAGTCTATTAAGCTAAAGATCAGTGTCTTCACTGGTATCGCTACGCTGGCGGCAGTGAGTGCAATGACTGCATTTTCTTTGTATTCCTCAACTGAGTTACAAGCCCAGTCAAACCAACGAAACCAAACCCTGTTACTTGAAATGTTCGACAGCGGTTTGCAAGCGGAGTTAAGTGCCGCTGCCGAAACCATTGCCAGCGAACTGTCAGACAGTTTCCTGCAAACATCACTGATGGCGGAAAGCTTTTCACGCCAACAAAGAGCCAGTGACACAGACTCCCGTGATACGCTGCGCGCCAACATCAACCTTCAACTGCAAGGCTTGTTGGAAACCAACCCGCATGCACTGGGCGTTTATACCGCGTGGGAACCGGGCATGCTGGACGGAATGGACAGCCTCTACGCGAACCAAAACGGCCATGATGCCACCGGCCGCTTTATTCCTTACTGGAACCGTGACAACCACGGCCGTTTCCAGTTGGAGCCACTAGCGGGGTACAACGATGAGAGCCGCGCTGATAACGGGGCGCGTGTGGGTGAGTACTATCTTTGCTCGCGCGACAGCCAGCGTAACTGTCTGCTTGACCCCTACATTTACCCAATCAACGGCGAAAATGTTCTCCTGACTTCCGTGGTTTCACCAATCATGGTGAACGGCCGATTTGCGGGTATTACCGGTCTGGATATTTCTCTGGCCTCACTGTCGCGCGTCGCTGAAACCACCAGCCAACACCTGTACAAAGGCCAAAGCCACGTGATGCTGGTGACAGATCGCGGTACCATTGCGGCAGACAGCGATGACCGCGCTTTAGGGCGTAAAATCAGCTCACTTTCCCGCGACGATCAGGAATGGGCGAAACTTATCGGTCAAAACCGCTTCCAAAGCTTCACCAGCGAAGACGGTCAACGCATTATTGCGATGATCCCGGTTAAACCGGATGTCAGCATGGCATCTTGGACACTGGTGGTGACACTGGACAAAGCACTGGTACTGAAAGACGTTATCGCCCTTCAGGCACAGGCCGAGGAAGACCAACGCGATCTGACCATGATGTCGATGCTGATGGGGCTATTCGCTCTTGGAATCAACATTGCGCTGATCTGGGTGATTGCCGGTCGCATCGCGGCACCAATTCGTTCAACTGCACAATTTATGCTGCAGGTAGCCGACGGCGATTTTACCCGCCGCCTTGGCAGCGAAGCTGACGCGCCGGACGAGACCGGCGAGCTAGCACGTGCATGCAACACATTCCTGGATAAAACCCAGAGTGTTATCAAGCAGGTTGCAGCAACCAGCCATACGGTGTCAGACAGCGCCATCCAGTCTTCGGCCGTTTCGGAACAAACGCTGCAAGGCGTCAGCCGCCAGATGCAAATGGTGAATCAGGTTGCTGCTGCTTCAACTGAAATGAGCACCACCGCACAGACCGTTGCCCATCACGCAGAAAGTGCAGCGCGCGCTGCCACCAGCACACAAAGTGCCGCGGCTCTCGGTCAGGAAAAACTGACTGACGCACAGCGCGCCATTGAGAAGCTGGAAACTGAAGTATCTGAAGCATCAGACGTTATCTCCCGTCTGGGCGAAAACAGCCAGAACGTGCATTCGATCATCGATGTGATCAAAGGTATTGCCGACCAGACCAACCTACTGGCGTTGAATGCCGCGATTGAAGCTGCCCGCGCCGGTGAATATGGCCGTGGCTTTGCGGTGGTTGCAGATGAAGTCCGTTCGCTTTCACTGCGCACCCAATCTTCCACGCAGGAAATCTACGATCTGATTAACCAGCTTCAGTCAGACGCGCTAAACGCGGTACAAGTGATGGATGCAGGCAGCCGGAGCGCTCAGTCCTGCGTTGCGCTGGCAAATGAAGCTGCCGTTCAACTAACCCAGATGACTTCGGAAGTGGACAACATTTCCCAGTTGAACACGGAAGTGGCAAGTATCGCTGTTCAGCAAAGCTTGGTGTCTGAGCAGGTGAGCCTGGATCTGGTTGAGATCTCGCAGGTCGTCAGCGAGCTTTCAAGTGCAGCTACCCAATCCCAAAGCAGCAGCCGCCAGTTGAAAGAAACCGCTGAATCGCTGGATAAAATGGTGTCGCACTTTACGGTGTAACCCCATAACGCGCCTCTCTCCCCCATGAGGGAGGCGTCTCCCCTCCCCTTTCTCTCTCCATCGCGCACTATCTCACCCAACCCTATCCGTGCTAGGCTACAAATCTTAACCATTGCTTAATAAATAGCCATGCTGCGCGATTACGATCTTAACCTTCTCACTGTGTTCGATGCCGTGATGACTCTCGGTGCTGTGGGCAAAGCCGCCGACAAACTCAACATGACTTCAGCTGCAGTCAGCCAGAACCTTTCCCGGTTGCGTGAACAGGTCGGTGAACCGTTGTTTGTTCGCCAAGGGCGGGGTTTGCAACCCACACAATACGCGCTCAACATGCACAAGCATGTCTCTGAAGGGTTAAGCGCGATCCGCTTTGGGCTGGAAACCAACGCCAGTTTTGATCCTGCCACCAGTACCCGTGAATTTGTGATTGGCGGCCATGCCTATTTTGACTTGGTGGTGCTTCCCCAGCTTCTACAAAAGCTAAGTGATATTGCACCGAATATCACCGTCAATTTAAGGCCTTATGAAGATAACCACTTCACACCCAGTCAGGTGTTAAGCGAACGGGAAGCGGATCTTTTTCTCTCCTCCCTGCCGGTAAGCCATCCATCCGTGATCACCTCACAAGTGACGGAAGAAGCCTTGGTGGTGGTGTTTGCAAAGAACCATCCTCGCATTAAAGGCGAGCTGACTTTTCAGCAGTTTTTTGCCGAAAAACACACCGCGCTGACAAGCCGCCGCTTCGGTAACTACATGTTTTCCAACCTGGTTGATCAGCCATTACCTGCGCGCAAAGTGCACTACCAAAGCGACTCTATGCTCAACCTGATGGCAACGGCATCCGTCACTGATCTGCTCTGCTTCACCCCCAAACGCTTGGCCGATATGTGGGCAGAAAAACTCGGGCTGACGATCCAACCCCTGCCCTTTTCGATCCGTCCTGTTCCCACCTTCGTTTGCTGGCACAAAGCCAAGCAACACGATGAAGGGCTGATCTGGCTACGCGATCTTGTCGAAGATATTCTCAACCAAAAATAGTTAAGCATTACTTAATTATTGATTATCGCGGGGCGAATCGTTCTTCGTGCTGTTCTCTCCTATTGTTGTCAGCGCTTCCTTTCGACATACAAGAAGAGATACCTCATGAAAACAGTATGTAAACCAACGCTTTTAGCCCTGCTGGTTGCAGCGGCATCTCCTGTTTCTGCGCATTCATTCACTTCAGAAACCAAAGCCCCAAGCGAAACCACACAAGCATTTGCCGCTGAGCAGCGTGAAACCCTGCCTTTTGCCGACAAAGAAGATTTCAAACTGGTCGAAAAAGGCTTCATCGCCCAGCAAGACAACCTCGAAATCAAAAACGCACAAGGCAAAGTGGTGTGGGAACTGGGTAACTACAGCTTCCTGCTGGATGGAAAAAACTACGACAGTATTCACCCAAGCCTTCAGCGTCAGGCACAACTGAACATGCACCACGGCCTGTACAAAGTGACCGACCGCATTTACCAGGTTCGTGGCTACGATCTTGCCAACATCACGTTTGTTCAGGGCGACACAGGCTGGATCGTTTTCGATCCTCTGACAGTACCAGAAACCGCAAAGGCTGCACTGGAATTCGTGAACAAAGAGCTGGGCGAACGTCCGGTGAAAGCCGTGGTTTACAGCCACGCGCACGCTGATCACTTCGGCGGCGTGAAGGGTATCGTGACCCAGGAGCAGGCAGACAGCGGCGAAGTGCAAATCATCGCGCCAAAAGGCTTCCTGCACCATGCAGTGGCAGAAAACGTGCTGGCGGGTAACGCCATGTCCCGCCGTGTGACCTACCAATACGGTAATGCGCTGGCAAAATCGGCTACCGGTCAGGTCGATGCTGCAATCGGTAAAGGCGTTGCACAAGGTGAAGTCAGCCTGATTGCACCGACTAAAGTGATTTCCGAACCAACTGAAACCCTAGTGATCGACGGCATCACCATGGAATTCCAGAACACCCCGGGCACTGAATCGCCAGCGGAAATGAACACCTATTTCCCGCAGTTTGATGCGCTGTGGATGGCAGAAAACACCGTGGGTGGCCTGCACAATGTTTACACCCTGCGCGGCGCTGAAGTGCGTGATGCTAAAGCGTGGAGCAAGTACATCAACGAATCTATCCACCTGTACGCGAAAGATGCGACGGTAATGTTTGCGTCTCACTCATGGCCTCGCTGGGGCAACGACACCATCAACGAATTCCTGCGCAAGCAGCGTGATATGTACGGCTACATTCACGATCAGGCGCTGCGTCTGGCAAACCACGGTGTGACCATCAACGAAATCCAGGACGAATTCCACGTACCTGACGTACTGGCACACGAGTGGTACAACCGCGGTTACCACGGCAGCTACCACCGCAATGCCAAAGCGGTGATAAACAAATACCTGGGTTACTTCGACATGAACCCAGCGACCCTTCGCCCACTAGCTCCGGCTGATGCTGCGCCAAAATACGTGGCAGCCATGGGTGGCATGGACAACGTGCTGAAAGTGGGTAAAGACGCCTTCAACGCTGGCGATTACCGCTGGTGTGCTGAGATTGTCGATAAAGCGGTATTTGCTGAGCCTGGCAACAAGCAAGCGCGTTACCTGCAGGCAGATTGCTTGGAGCAACTGGGTTACCAAAGTGAATCAGCCGGTGAGCGCAACACCTACCTGATGGGTGCATATGAGCTTCGCCACGGCCTGCCTAAATCTGGCGCAACCAAAACTGCCGGTGCAGATACCGTGGTAGCGATGGACACTGAACTGTTCCTGGATTACCTGGGCGTTCGCCTCAACGGCGACAAAGCGGCTGGCGTGGAATACACCATCAACTTCGTGCTGCCGGATGTGAACGAAAAATTCTTGGTTGAACTGGAAAACGCGCACCTGAACAACCTCAAAGGCGTTCAGTCGGACAACCCAGACATGACCCTGACGATCAACCGCGCTGAACTGAACAAAGTGCTGATGGGCAAAACCTCGATCAGCCAGTTGGTGAAAGCGGGCAATGCCAAGATCGAAGGCAACGCGAAAGCCCTGGCCGACATCGCAGGCATGCTGGATAACTTCGAATTCTGGTTCAACATCATCGAGCCAAAAGTGCAGAAGTAATTCGCTACAAATGGATAAACGAAGAGCCTCGGTTGAGGCTCTTTTTCGTTCAACTTTCAAAAAGACTTTTTAACTGTCAGCGAGAGCAAAACTCCCTTGCTTCAGTGTAAATGTGCAGTTTGTATTTCCATAAACCCACGATCTAACACGTAGTTACATAGGAAAATTGATGGCGTCAGATGGTAACTATTTGACGAGAACCTCGAACCTCTTAGCATTCAAGAGACAAACAACGAGGTCTCACTATGTCTGTGTTTAATTATTGTCGAATCGATGAGTTCCAAATTAGCGACCGAATGAGAAGGTATATAAATCAGATTGATAACGCACAGACGGTCGCCGATCATTTAGCGCTCGTTATGTCTGCTCATCCGATGGTAAAACTATTCTCAGGTCGAATGTCATCCGGTAGTAGGTTGAAAGCTATCGCAGAGCATGATTGGGAAGAATTTGGGCAAGCAATGCGTGCCGTGCCTAGAATCGCCAGAACAAAGATCAATAATATCGCAACCGAGGCAGCGATATTTTCCAATGGAGAAGAGGCAAAATTTTGGAGGTGTGTAAGTGCTGCGACTCGTTAATCTAACATCAGTGTTTTTGCTGACTACTTCTGCGTTCGCCCAAGAGTTACCCAATAACACTTCAGATGAAGTAATTTCCGCAATGGCAAAGTACGGAGAAAGAGTAGAAATTTGCAATACCAAGAAGAACCGTATTATCGGAAAGATAGACAATAGCTGGTTTAACTCCTTGCCGGTTGAGTTAAAAAAAGCGGCGATTCTAAAAGTTGGTCAATCAGCGCTTGAGCAGTGTTCAGAGAAAGAAGAGTACGACGTCGTACTGGCTCTTTATGACCAGGCCAAGAAATCGGGAGACATCGAGGCGCTGTCTGCCTTTATTGAGCTCCACAGAACCTGGCATTCACCAGAAATGCAACAAGATCTCGACAAACTTGAAGGTGAAGACTTCCAGCAATTTAGCGCCAGTGAAATATTCAACACACCTTTCGATATTCTTGGTACCGTTAAAGCCTTGGGGTTAATTGAGCAGTAGCGAATTCATCAATAAGCGCAGAGGGTAACAAATGGACAATCAGGGAAAGCTGCTCTTCTTTTGTGGAAAAATGGGCGCAGGTAAATCGACAAAATCCAAGTCATTAGCCGCGGAAAACAGCGCCATACTCATTTCAGAAGACGACTGGCTATCTGCGCACTATCCCGGCCAGATCCAGACCTTTGATGACTACATCAAGTATTCAATCCTGATCAAACCTTTCGTCAAACGTCATGTGCAAAATCTTCTGAAGTTAGGCGTGAATGTTGTCATGGACTTTCCCGCAAATACGGTAAAGCAAAGAGCCTGGTTTACGACACTTTGCCACGAAACAAACTGCGAGCATCAACTTTGGTATCTCGACCTTTCCGACGAACAGTGCCTGTCTCAAATCGCGAAACGCCGGACGGAACAACCGCAACGGGCCCACTTTGATACCGAAGCGGTTTTCCATCATGTCACTCAGTATTTTGACCCCCCTACAGAGGGTGAAGGCCTGAA
Source organism: Enterovibrio paralichthyis (assembly GCF_019209835.1). Taxonomy (NCBI): domain Bacteria; kingdom Pseudomonadati; phylum Pseudomonadota; class Gammaproteobacteria; order Vibrionales; family Vibrionaceae; genus Enterovibrio; species Enterovibrio paralichthyis. Next base: position 155,040 of record NZ_JAHUTS010000006.1, read on the forward strand.
TCTGGTGCGAGTAGCCGCAAACGGGTGAAGACAATCAGCCCTCGTTTTTACTAAGCACCTTCTGCGTCTCAGTTTTTCCGTGTCAGTTTTTCAAACAGCACATTCGGTCAGATCTTCCGTTTTTACCTGCGGCAGAATCTCCTTAAATGAAAACAAGGAGATAGACTATGAAACGCATTCCAGCATTGGATAGCATCCGTGGTTTGCTGTTGGTCATCATGACCATCAACCACTTAATTTGGATAAGCGGGGGCCAAAGTGCGTTGCAGTATTTTACCCTGCAACCGTTGGGGCAGTTTGGCGCAGCTGAAGGCTTTATATTGATCTCTGGCCTGCTGGCTGGTGCGGTTTACAGTCGTCGCGAATTGAGCAATGGAGAAGCCAAACGTAAAGTATGGCACCGCGCATTTACCATCTACAAATACCACGTTGCCAGCCTTTTTGTAGTGATGCTGTGGTTCACCTTTTGCGTCGCGTTCCTACCCTCCCTCACGTCTGTATTCGGCGCCAGCTTTAACAACCTGACAGACACTCCGTTGCTGACCGTTGCCCTCAGTGCGTTGCTGGTTAACAAGCCGGACTATCTGGAAATCCTGCCGCTCTACATCATGTTTATGCTGGTGTTGCCATTGGCGCTTTATGCGTATCGCCGTGGATATGTTTGGCTTGTTTTGCTGGTGAGCACGGGCGTTTGGGCGTTAAGCAATAGCATTCAAGCGACTGTGCTTGCTCCTATTTTCAATGCCATTTCGCCAGATCTCAGCGTCCAGTTCGGTTACTTTGACCCGTTCGCATGGCAGCTGTTGTTTATTGGCGGCTCTGCCATTGGCTATTTCATGCGAAAAGGCACCCTGGTTTGGTATCACCCTGTCGTCGCGGTTGTCGTCGCCGTGCTTTCCGGTCTCTTGTTTGCCGCCCATCACCACGCTTTTCTCAGCTTTGGTATCCATCAAGGTGTGCTCTATTCAATGGCTGACAAACCCGAGCTGGGTTGGCTTCGCATACTCAACCTCGCACTCTGGGTCTATTTGGTTGCCGTCATTATCCGCAAAGCACCGAACTTGCTCGATTTCCGTCCGCTTGGCTATATCGGCAGGCAATCGCTACAGGTGTTTACCTGGCAGGCAGTGCTGATTTATATCAGTGCACCGTTATTGACTAAGATGCGTCACGCTTAGTTTTACATTGCGGAAGTGTTCGCGCTTACCGCGACACTCTGGATAGCGGCTTGGCTGCAAAACGCTCGAAAATCTATGGCTTTTCCCATCTTGCCTGCGTCGGCGCTCTCATCCATTTTCGTCATCGTCTTGGCGACAGGGATGGCTGGCACGGGCAAACAGGAAACTGTCACTATCGCAGAGAATGAACACTATCCGCTCACCATCAAAATCGAGCAGATAAAGGACGACGCTGCGCCTGTCATGGTGTTGGTTTACAAAGAAAGTGATGTGTTATTTGGTACGCCGACTGCCCACGCCCGCCCGTATTCTGTCGAGGAAGTAAAAAACGGGGTGACGATTGATACCCTGCCTGCAGGTTACTATGGTGTGATGGCGTTTCAGGACACGGATGGGAACATGACGTTAACCATGGGTGCTGGCGGCCTGCCCGCCGAGGGATTTGGGTTTTCCAACAACCCTGCCCTTCAGGGAACCCCCAACATGGAGCAGATAAAGTTCGCCCATACCCAGGCGCAGAACCAGACTATCTATCTGACGAACCTTTTCTAACCGAACGTTTCTGACGTGATATTTGGGGTCGCCTGGTGCAGCCATTTGTGCACTGGGCGTCTTCTATACCGAACTGCTGCCCCGCCTGAAACGGACAGGGATCAGTAACTGAAAGGCAAAATAGCCCTTTTCCAGCGACAGGTTTCTTATCACCTCAAACCCCGGGGATATGTAGATTGCCGGGCTGTGATTGAGTGCGTGATAAAGCGTCTCTAGCCTATTTTCGACGCTGTAGATATCGTCACCCTCCCACTCGGTGATTAAATATAACCCCTCGAACGACAGCGCCTCTGTGCTCTCCGGCGATGTGAAAAACCCCTGAACCTGCGCATCTTCTCCATGCACCATATTGTCCAATATCACCTGACCATCATCCTGAATAGAGACAGCCGTTAATACATCCTGAAACTCGCTAAACAGGGTGGAAAGACGGCGAGTACCCAAGTTCTTTCCTTGCGGAAAACAAAGCGGTTCGAGTTCCTGCCCCGTCACTCTCAAAGTCTCCAACGAGGCGGAAAACGCAGTCAGCAAGTCATCCAGTGAATCATCACTGATGTCCTCTACCGAAAAAGTAAAATGCAGCGCGCGGGAGTCAGGGCTCGCAAGCCAAAAATGGGGCGGCAGACCGAGCTTCAGTCCCAATTCATCCTTTAACCGATAAGGCAGGCACATCCCCATTTCACGGATGTAGTCACTGCCCGGAAGCGAAATGGTCATTGTTCGCCTTGGCGGCACATGCACTTCAACCATTTCTGGTGGGATAGCTTTTTCCTCATCTACCTCGAAACCAATCGCCAGTGGAAAACGGGAATTAGCAAACTGGCAGTGATCCCAAAACTCGACGATATGGCTCCCCAGCCCTTCAAAATATCGCGCAAAAGGCTGGTCATAAAACCTTTCAAAGTTTTGGTAAATGGCAGAATCCATCTCATCAGCTTGCCTTGCAAGGGAGTCCACTTCAAAGCCGTAACATGCCCAGCGGGAAGCGGGGGCAGCGTTCTCGACCAAAGGCAGGGATTTCAGATAAGTGAGCTTTTCCAGTACCGCTTTGTCGATAGCGGGAAATTCAACGCGGGCAGCCCAAACCGGTTGCTCACGCAGGTTTTTCGGGGCAACCCAAGCAAAGCGCTTAAACGCGCGGGCAAAGGCTTCCTGGGATTCAAAACCATAATCCAGCGCGATATCCAGAATACGCCGGTCAGTGTTGGCAATTTCGCCAGCGGCCAGAGAAAGCAGGCGTCGGCTCTGGTATTGGCTGATGGTCAGTCCGGTCTTGTTTTTAAACTGATGCTGGAGATTGGAGCGACTCAGCCCGCATCGTTTGGCGATCTCCGAAACACTCAGGGTTTCCGGCAGGCAGTTTTCTATCACCTCAACCACAGACAGGACACTGGTAACACTCACGGCTTCAACTCACTGATAGAAATAAAAATACTGCGCGTACTATGGCGAATTGGAGCTAGGTTGATAAACCAGTAATGGTATGAGATTCGAGACAGCTCTCATTGGCTCGTTTATGCCCTAAACCCAATGCACCTCCAGCTTTTAGTCCCTTCCCCTTTTTAAGGGGAAGGTTAGGATGGGGTTGGTTTAGCGCTTACTCGTGCCAAGTCGACCTGCTATGGCACGTTCATGTCCCAAAGTGATTTTGAGACAGCAAACACTATCAATATCAGTTCGACAGTTTCCGTTACATTTTCTTATGCGACCATGGAGTCAGCGAAGGAATCACTGACTCTAGGCTGAGCTCAAAACTCGAAGAATGAATCAAGCGAAATAAGCGTCATAGTGTGGCTTATCATTCGTTTCAATAGCAGTGCAGATTATGCCCCAAATAGCCGCTAATTGTGGCTGTACGGCTTCAGGAAGTTGGGTACCAAGCTCTATCGACTTGGCATGGCACTTTTCATTCATGTACTCATACAAGGCGTTTGACTTCACTTCTGCGTCATCAATACCTTTCAATAAATTAGGGGCGATATGATCTGTCCCTTGCTTTCTGAAATCAGTCAGGTTGAACCTAAACGAAAAATACACTTCCATTATCTTTCTGACATACGACTGAACAGCAATAGCGTCACAGTTTTGTGGTTGAGTGACCGCTTCTTTGATTTTACTGATTAGATAAGCGTATTCAGACCTATGGCTCTTTAATAAGTCAGGCAACTGGTCAATTTGCGAATGATCGCCTTTACGGTTAATCAAGAAGTACTGCGAACGTTTCTGGTTGCCTTCTTTTGCACGATAGTAAGACATCCACATCTTCACTAGATTGAAGAATTCAAAGTTATGCGTAGATATAAAAAGCTGCTCTACGTGGTCATGATTCAGCTTACTTTTAATGATCCCAAGAACGTTGTAAATGTGGTTTGAATCAAGGCTACAGATGGGGTCATCCAGATACACAATTGGCTTAACATCTTTCAGTGCTTCATCTTCAAGCTGAGTTATGAAATACGCAAAGGCAATAGCCGTACGTTCACCATCAGATAAGTGCTTGGCTTCTCGTTCTTCGCGCATGAACTTGTATGTGCCATCAATCGGCTTAATTTCAATATCTGTCTTGCCAAAGTACTGTCTTAGGTTGTCATTAAGGCTTTGGGCACCTTGCTTGGTATTATTCAGTTCAGCTTTGATGGCAGCGATACGTGTATTCCTAGCATCTATGTCACCTTGCAATGTTTTTGCTGCATCTTGAAATGCTTGGATATCTATTACTGCTTGTGGGTGGTCGTAATCCTGCGTCTCTTGATAAACATAGTGACGCTTGATCGCTTCAATAGCTTGTCGCTGTTCAGTTGAATGATTAGAGACTCTTTCGTTATGTGCTTTGATTGGCACATTGAATTTCTCAATTAACTCTGTTGCATCTGGCAACGGATAATCTGAAGCACTGAAAGTGACATCTTCAGCCATGTGTTCTTTTTTATCGGTCAGCAAATCAATTAGTGATATCTTGACAGCATCAAAAGATTCATTCAGTGACTCAACTTCATTTCTAAGATCATCAAATCCTGCCTGTAAGTCAGGGTACAACTGGCTAGTTTTAGGAATACTGGAAGTTAATGATTTTGCTTTTACCGTCTCAATAGCAGAATCAATTCGCTGACTTAAATCTTTATACGCCTTTGAGAAGTATGTATTTAGTTCTTCTAACCGTGCCGGATTGATAGGACTTTGACAGAACTGACAAGTCGTGTGGCCTTCGTTACGTTCAATACCGTCTTCAACCCAGTCCCTTAATTTCTTGTCTGCATCTAATTCAGCAATGGTTATCTGTGTAACCGACGTACGCAAGATGTCTTCGATTTCGTTGAAGACAGTTGTCATATCAGGAACAGAAATTACTGCTTTAGGCGCACTAGCAACGGCAGTGGCTTTTGCTGTATCTGTGAATGCACCTAATTGTTCTGGTGTTAGTTTATGTTCAGCGGTTGCACCACTAAGCATTGATTTTACACTTGCTGCATTGAAGGTCGATCTTCCAAGAATGTTTAAGTCTGTGACATTGCGACCAACGGTTGTAAGTCTTATGTTCTTTTCTTTCTCTTTGCAAGCGGCTGATTTTAAATTATCTTCTCGTTCTTGTTCTTTGCTAGGAATAGCTGCCTCAAGTTCTTGAATTTCATTTTCTAAGTCGATGTTGCGTTCACCAACAATCAAAACAGGGCTAACACTTGATTCATCAAAGTTAACGTTCTTTGCTATGTAGTCTGAATTGAATACACGTAGGTTCTCAACCTTTTTGATCGCGTTGCTTTTGATTGAAATGCTTTCATGCTGATCAATTTCAAACGAACCAGTTTCAAACCCCTCAGGCATTTCACCTAACTGCATAGCACGGAAGATACGTGATAATGTTGTTTTACCTGAATAGTTAAAGCCATAAAACAGATTGAACTGATAGAAAGGCAGGCCACCATTGGTCCTAGCATCCTTGAAAATGCCGAAGTTTTTTATTGATTTTATGTTTTTAAACATGTGCTTACCCCAAAATAAACTCAAGGTATTGTACTACGTGTTATGCGTTTACCCTTGCACAACTTAACTCAAAGGTTACTTATCTGTGAATAGCAACCGAGTTTGAAGATGAATTTCGCGAAACTCTACTTATCCGATATAGCCGCACTCAACCACAACCCCTAACTCGGAACTGTTCCTACGCGTGTCCGGCAGATCTGTTCTGGCACGTTTATGCCCCACCCCTTGTTTCAGACATTAGAGGTTACCAATCTCACTTTAAGAGTTTTAGATAGATTTTCTAATGCCAATCGTAAGCTGTAAAGAAATAGTCTATTTTGTCGTATTTTATCATTCTCTCTTTTGATACACTCCATGATATCCTATTAAAAACATGTGTTTACGCTGAATTTCAGTGTTCATTAGATGTATGAGAAATCCCAAAACGGGGGTAAATGCCCCAAATTGGGATCTGATAAATTGTTAGGTTTATTGGAAGATTAAATGAAAGTAGAGAATTTAGAATTAGAGACTTTTCTAGCAAAAAATAATATAAGTGCTGATGAGTGGAACTCAAGCGACATTGAGTGGCAAACGTTAAGAGATATTGGAATAGACCACCAATCAAAGGTGGAACAACGAAAAGAAACGGCAGAGCTTTTTGCTAGAATAATTCAGCGCTGCTCAAAAGTTCACTCTGTTAGGTGGAGAGTTAAAGATCCCGAGCATTTAATGGAGAAAATTGTTCGGAAAACAATTAATGATGCGAACTCATTTAATAGCGACTACGTCGGCATTAACAAGGATAATTATCATGAAATAATTACAGATTTAGTCGGTATAAGGGCACTTCATTTGTTTAAAGACGATTGCTTAGAAATTGATAGCTACCTTTGTGGTATATGGAATACGAAAGAAAAGCCAACATACTACGTTAGAGACGGTGATGAAACTAAGGATGAACTTGAACAGTTTGATGTTAAGCCGCATCCTGCGGGTTACAGATCATTGCACTATGTGTTCGAATCTCAGCCGCTTAACCAAATTGTTTATACAGAAGTTCAGGTACGGACTATCTTTGAAGAGGGTTGGAGTGAGATTGACCATAAGATCAGATACCCTAATTTTTCTGATAATCCACAAATATCTTATTTTTTACGCATATTTAATAGATTGGCAGGTAGTGCTGACGAAATGGGGTCTTTTGTAAAAGAACTCGTGAATGAATTCGAGTCGACAGCGAGAGATCTAGAAGCGGTTAAAAAAGAGAATGAAGCTTTTAAAAAAGAGAATGATAAAAATATAGCAGAAATCGACAGATTGTTTAATGAATTAGATTCATCTAATGGTAAACATCAGTCTCAAGCTGATCTTGTTAAGGACTTGAAAGCTGAGGTTGAGAAGCTTAAAGCTCAAACTCAAAATAGTGCTGATAAACCACATGTTATTAGATTTTCTACGGGGTCAGGAAAAACTACTACCTCCGCACAGCTCGTGAAACTTTTAGCACAATATCAAATTGATGCTGAAGCAGAACAAAAACCTAAAAGACCAACTGTGAAACCAAAGTCGGTAAAAAAAGCCTAACACATATGAGCCCTTCTCCGGTCAATAGGCAATCGCATTCTTTTGGCTGCGTTAGCAGCCAATGCTCTCGAACAACAAAGCCGTCCACTTCGCGTTCCCCAATCTGAAATTCATTTATATCCCTTTCCAATTCGCACAACCGAAGCGCAAAGAGCCAAAACCCCCATCTAACTTCCCCCTTAAAAAGGGGAAAGAACCAAGAGCATTTGTCTACTTCCACGACGAGGGAAAATTGCCCCAAACCACCCCATAAAAGCATCAAAAAACCGGTCAGTCCGCTCGCCTCCAACACGCAAACCCCGCTCCCTCCGCACAAAAAAAGCGCCCCGGAGGGCGCTGTGTCGTAGGGTGTTTCTGTTATGGTTATTCGTTTCTTGGGTGGTTACTTCGCCACGTTGCCAGCAACGTTCAGTACATCCCAGGTGCGGGCGAATGGCGGTGCGTAGCAAAAATCCAGGTAACCCAGTTGCTCTGTGGTCATGCCCGCTGAAATCGCGACTGCCAGTGCGTTCACGCGGCCTACCGCGCCTTTCTTACCGACAATCTCGCCGCCCAGCAGCACTTTGGTTTCTGGTTGGTAAACCAGCTTCACCAGAATGTCTTCCTGACCTGGGAAGTAGTCGGTCTGGTTTTTGTCTTTGATGACTGAAACCTTCACCGCCATGCCTGCTTGCTGTGCCATCAGTTCGGTCACGCCAGTGCAAGCCAGTTCGTAGTCCAACACTTTCAGGCAAGATGAACCCAGGAAGCCTTTCAAGAAGGTGTCTTTGCCTGCGAGGTGGTCAGCCATCATGCGCGCCTGTTTGTTGGCAACGGTTGCCAGTGGCAGGTAGACAGATTCGCCCAGTGCCATATGGTGCACCAGCGCACAGTCACCCACTGCGTAGATGTGGGCATCATCAGTCGCACCAAACTCGTTCACCACCAGCGCGCCGTTCGGTGCTTTTGGCAGGTCAAACTGCTCGGTGTTTGGTTTAAAGCCCAGCGACAATACAACCACATCGGCTTCCACTTCGCCTTGGCTGGTTTCAATCACATACCCGCCGTTTTCAGCGTCGCGGATGCGTTCAACGCTGCAACCCAGTTTGAGATCAGCGCCTGCTTCGACCATCGCACTTTCAACCAGGGTGATGGACTCTGGGCTGAACTGACGGCTCATGACGTGCGCTTCGCGCTCAATCAGGGTCACTTGCTTGCCAAGGTGATGCGCCGCATCGAACACTTCAAGGCCGATAAAGCCACCACCGATAATGCAGATACGCTGGTTTGACGCTTGCTGGAACGCCTCTTTCAGCGCCAGGCCGTCTTCCATGCTGGTCAGGGTAAACACATTACGGGTGTTGTATTCACCAAACGCCGGCACGATTGGACGCGCTCCGGTGCAAATAATCAGTTTGTCGTAACCCAGAGTCTCTTCACCGCCTTCGTGGCGCAGGGTCAGGGTTTTGTTCTGGCTGTCCAGTGCGGTCACTTCTGTATTCACGCGCACATCCAGACCCGATTGGATTGCCTGCTCCGGGGTGCGGGAAATCATGCGGTCTGTGTCTTCAAACATGTCGCCGACAAAGTACGGCAGGCCACAGCCACCAAACGAGATATAGCTTCTTTTCTCGATAACAATCACTTCATCTGAAGGTTGGTTACGTTTGTATTTGGCCGCAAAGCTCATTCCAGCGGCGTTACCGCCAACGACAACAATTTTCATTCTATTTACCTTGTACGTTTAAGGCTCCCGTGAAGGGAGCCTCTGATATTTTTGTTATTTTTTATGCGATGGCTTCGCTGTCGCCAGATGACTTACCCGTCACCTCAGCGTTGTATTGCTCAAGGTTGAGCGAGCCATTGGTCTTGGCCGTCACCACACCGGAAAGCATGGAGCCTGAGATATTCAGGGCAGTACGCGCCATATCAATCAGTGCTTCGATGGAGACCAGAATCGCTACGACGGTGATATCCAGACCCATGATGGTCAATACCGCTACCGCTGCGAATGTTGCGCCACCGCCCACACCGGCAATACCGAATGAAGCAATCGCGATCACTGCGGTCAGTTGCAGGATAAAGGCAAGGTCAACGTCCAGACCCATTACCTGCGCGGCCATGATTGCCAGCATGGCTGGGTAGATACCCGCACAACCGTTCTGGCCGATACTGGTACCGAAAGTCGCTGACATGTTGGCAGTTTCTTCATCCACACCCAGACGCTGGGTTTGGGTTTCCACGTTCAATGGAATCGCCGCCATACTTGAGCGCGAGCCGAAACCGAACACCAGTACAGGCCATGTTTTCTTCATGAACTTCGCTGGTGACAGGCCGAACATGCCCACCATGATGAAGTGAATCGCGAACATCACGCCGATAGCCACGTAGCTAGCCACCAGGAAGCGACCCATCTCTGCCAGTGCGAACAGGTCGTTGGTCATCATGAACGAGGTCATCAGTGCGAATACACCGTATGGTGTCAACTTCAGGATTTCACGCACCATTGACAGCACGACTTCTTTCGCTGCGTTGATGAAATCAACAAAGCTCTGCACTTTCTCAGGCTTGCGCTTTTTCACCTGCAGGATGCTGTAACCCAGGAACATGCCGAACAGCACGGTTGAAAGCGTGGAAGTACGCTGTGAACCGGTCAGCATGTCGAAGATGTTGGCTGGGATGATAGACAGCACCAGACCAGACAGGCCTTTGCTTGCCATTGCGTTCTGGGTGCTGACCACTGCCTCACCACGCGCGATAATCGAATCGTTAGTACCCACCGATGAAATCAGCGCGTTGGCATCGATGCCGAACAGGTAGATGCTCGCTACACCAACAATGGCGGAAATTGACACGGTGAAAATCAGGATACCGATGATTTTCGGTGCGATTTTAGACAGCGCACCGCCGCCATCCACGTTCATGATGGACGAGATCATCGCCACGAAAACCAGCGGGATAACAATCATCTGCAGCAGCTTGATGTAGCCCTTGCCGAACACAGAGATAAACTCTGAGAAACCGGCAACACTTTCACTGCCAAAGCCCAGCGTCAGCTGAATTGCACCACCGAACAGCAAGCCACACACCAGCGCAGTCAGTACGCGGAAGTTGAAGCTTTTTTTCTGCTTTTTAAAGTTAGAAAGAAGGGCGTAAAAGCCAAGAAAAATGGAACACAAAGCAATAAACGTAAAGCTCATGAGATACTCCTTATCGATCTCAGCAATTACTTGCGATATGCAACCGCTTCAATTTCAACCAGTGCGTCTTTCGGCAGGCGTGAAACTTCTACACAAGAGCGGGCTGGCGCATTTTCTGTGCCGAATACGCTGGTGTAGATTTCATTGAATGCCGCGAAGTGTTCCATGTCAGCCAGGAAACAGGTGGTTTTGATGACGGTATCAATACCGGCACCGCCCGCTTCCAATACCGCTTTCAGGTTTTCCAGCGATTGGCGCGCCTGCGCTTCGATGCCGCCTTCAGCAAACTGCATGGTTTGCGGATCTAACGGCAGTTGGCCTGAGGTATAAACCAGGCCATTAAAGCCCGTACCTTGTGAATAAGGGCCGATGGCTTCCGGCGCCTTGGCTGTGGCGATGATTTCTTTCACTACTTAACTCCTGATAAAAAAGAAATTACTCAGATTTGAATTCCCGTAAGAATTTGTAAACCGCCTGTCGGCTTATATGGAGCGATTCCGCCACGTGCGCCGTGGTCTCTTTCAGCTCAAACATACCGTTGTCATACAGGCGGCGGATGATCGCTTTGTTGCGAATTTTCGGTGTGATGGAGGCGTCAGTATCAACCTCCGCAATCGCGGCATTGAGCGCCTTGGTAATGACGTCCTGCACGTTGTTGCAAAAGCTTTCACTGACAAAACTGTTCGGTGAACAATCCGGCATCAGTGTTTTGATAATTTCCGGGAACGGAAACGACAGGTTCATGTTGATGCACAACATACCAATAGGCTTATCGTTATCACCCGCCAAAATACAGGTGGTTGATTTTAATAACGATCCATCTGCGGCATTGGTGAAATAACTTTTCGGCGAAACCTGCCCGGTTTTTTCAAATTCACGCCACATCTGCAGGCCAAGATCCGTGACAGGTGAACCCAGTTTCCGGCCGGTATGGTGACCATTGACGATTTTCACGACGGAATGTTCGAGGCTTTCAAACGAGTGGATCACCACTTCGCAGTGTGGGCCGATAAGATCGGCAATCGTGTCTGCGACACGGAAGTATCGAGCAAGGTGTTCCCTGTCCAGTTGCGTAAACTTAACTTGCTTTACCTGCATGGCCTTGGTCAACAAATGTAAACTTTAATGCCGCCACTTTACGCACGGGTTTACATATCATCAATAGCCATAGTTACCTTTAGTAAACTGAAATGACACACAAAGTGTTACTTTGGTCAAAATTCATTCCGATTTACACTTTGGGTTTATTGATATTCCTCTCACTGAAAGTTCACTTTTGATTTAATTTTATAAACCAGATCATGAATTGTGTATTTCTGCATCCCCGGAAGCACTACTGTTTAAATTCGCGAGTAACCTCACGAAATGTAGGCTTATAAAAGCAGAGAAAGGTCGGACACGGCGGGGGCTTGGCTGTCGGGTTTGACGCCAGAGGTTGCATTGCACAGTTGTTCACCATTCAGCACAATCCATCAATATTTCATTTCTACGATGGATTTAATGGTGATATGTTCCTTCCATGACGTAAAAGCCAATTATTTGTGTCAATAAATCTAACATCACCTGTTAATGGAAAGTAACATGGATAATGAAATCCGACTCCGCGCGCTAGAGCAAACTGACCTTCGTTTTATTCACCAACTGAACAACAACCGCTCGATTATGTCTTATTGGTTCGAAGAGCCTTATGAGTCCTACTACGAACTGGAAGAGTTGTTCCGCAAGCACATCCACGACAATAACGAGCGACGCTTTATTGCTGAAAACAGCGACAAGCAATCTGTCGGTCTGGTGGAGCTGGTTGAAATCGATTCGATTCACCGCAAGGCAGAATTCCAAATCATCATCGCGCCTGATTTCCAGGGATGTGGCTATGCGCGCACCCTGATCAACAAAGCGCTGAACTACGCTTTCACGATTCTGAACCTGCATAAGGTGTATCTGAGCGTGGCGGTGAACAACGAAAAAGCGATCCACCTTTACGAAGATTGCGGCTTCATCGAGGAAGGACATCTGGTGCAGGATATTTTCGTTAACGGTGAATACTGCGACGTGAAGCGCATGTATATCCTCCAAGATGCGTACCTGCAAAATCGTGGCAAGAAGTAAAACGCCATATCGCTGATTCCGACAAGGGCTTCCCATTGGGAGGCCCTTTTCTTTTTCACCGCCAACGCCAACAATGTTCCTTGACCCGTCTATTAGATCAGGGTCCACGATGAAATCACTTTCAGCGAAAAAGGGGATTTTCATGCTTACAGTGACACAACTTGCCCGACAGTTCGGTATCTCGCGCGCCACCTTGCTTTACTACGAGCGTGAAGGGTTACTGACGCCGTCCTGCCGATCAGAGAATGGCTATCGCTGGTATGGCGAAAAGGAAGTGTCGCTGCTGGGTGATATTGTCGCTTACCGGGCATATGGCTTACCCATCGCCAGCATAAAGTCACTGATTTCGCAGAAAGCGCAAACGCAGCCGCAGATCCTGAAAGCCCACTTCAACGCTTTGGAGCGTGAAATTCAGGTTCTGAAAGCGCAACAAAAAGCCATTGTTGCGCTGCTGCAGGAACCCTATCTACTGGAGGAAAACATCGTGAACAAAGAACGCTGGACTCAAATCATGGCTGCCTCAGGCTTCAGTGAAAATGACATGGTCAAATGGCATCAGACGTTTGAGCAGATGGAGCCGGAGGAACATCAGAAGTTTCTGGAATCGCTCGGCATCGCGCAGGATGAAATAGTCAGGATCCGCGCTTTGTAAAGAGAGGGAAAGCATACTCGCCATCGCGGCGAGTATGCTTAAAAACGCTTAATAGCTGGCTTCCCAGATGGGAATGTTCAAGTGTGTACCGATAATTTTAGCGGCGTATCTTACTTCCTGAGCATCACCGCTATCCATTATGTTTAGGCGCTGACCATCCTTAAAAACCAGATTCATTTCAAAGCTGTTGAAGGAGTTAGAATCTGATCTGATTCGTTCTGTGAGCAACTGAATAGCATGTATATTCTTCACTGAACCAAATTCCATTGGATTTGGCTGCTGTGCTGACGGGTATTCATTTCCAAAGAAATAGAGCCCCTTGCGTTTGTCTATCGCGAAAGGTTTGCTTTTTTTAATGGCATATACGCCCCCTCCGCCAAATAAGAGTCCCCAAATCAAGGCGAAAACTGTTGGGATCATATCGCCTTGTTGGAAGAAGTATGGCACACCGACAAGAATGGCAAACAAACCTGGAATGACAAAAACCATATAAAACAGGGTTGCCCTTACACTTCGTTGAATAGTGATACGCTCATTAGAATCAACTATCTTCTGCGTTTTAAAGTTTGCACCGCCTGATTTAGCGGGGTTCCAAGATATTTGCGTTGCTAGTGGGTCATCCGTACCTGCAAGTTTTACTTCGACCCGATTAAAGTTAATGGTTTCCACTTCTCGCATTCATCTTCTCCCTGATGACTTGTCTAAATTTCACCACAGGAATTATATGGATTGATTTGCAAGGCGAGGCATTTATCTGCGTGCGGTTATTCGCAGAACGTAACGCATGAATTTTGCATTTTCATCGTGTCTAAATTGGATACAATTTGATTGCATACCGTTACCTCCAAGGTTATCAGGTAGCCTTAACAATCAGCACCATGCCCGTAATTGCTTCTAAACTTAACCTTATGTTCAAAACAATAGTCGGGGAGCTAGCGTGCAAAGTATCAATGTTGTCTTTCATATCAATGAGTTTGAGAAATGGCCACAAGTCATTTCTAACCTTCAGAACACTCTGCCAGTGGTGAATATGGAGTCTTCAAATATCGCGGTACTGGTTAATGGTGCTGCTGTCGCGGTGTTTGACGGGAGTAGCCAGAACGATTACCAGAAAGAGCTGGACGCCCTGAACAAAGCAGGGGCGAAGATCCACGTTTGCCGCAATTCGATGAAAGCGCAGAATATTGATTTGGCAGCGCTGCCTGATTTTGTGCAGGAGGTGCCTGTAGGCGTGCTGTATCTGGTGGCAAGGCAATCTGAGGGCTTTGCGTACATCAAGCCTTGAAGGGCGTTTGCCAGAAAGTGCCACTCGCGTGGCACTTTTCTGTTAGTGACCGCACCCAAAAAATGATACGCCCGGCAGATGCCAGTCCTGCATAAGGTGCATGTCCAGGGCATGCGCCGTTCCCATTACACCCACCAGCACCAGTACACCGATTAACAGTTTTTTCATGTCTCTTTTCCTTACCATTGATTACAGCAAGCCCCTTGGGTAGCGGGCTACTCATTACCTATTTCTGCTTGTTTATGTCGTCAGTTCGCTACATTGGATTTCTGTGTATCTGGCTCTTTTGGCTGATTCAGTTTGACCGGAAAATAGAGATACGGAGGAAAATCCAACAGCGCCTTGATGAACCCTTTTACGCCAAACGGTTTTTCTTGTTTTGTTGTCTTGGTCGACATGTGCAATCCCCGAAGTGCCTATCCATATTTCGCGCAAATTGCCTTCCACCAACGGTGATAAAAATGACTAATGAAGGCGGATTGATTGGCGCTTCGTTGTTATCAATGGCGGCATCTTAAGGCGTGTTCTGTGGGGGGAATATCGGATTTACACTCCATTACAGTAGCTTGCGTTAACTCACATTGAACGCATCAAAGTGGTGTTTATTCAGTCAGATGTGAAAAAAGCGCCTTTCAGCGCTTTTCTCTCAACGAAGGGAAAGAGGGATACGATCGCCGTGTTCGCGCTTTTGTCGGTTGTGGTTTTTCAGTTTCCAGATAGGCGGGCAGTTCTGCCAGCGATTCGAGGACGAGATCAGGCGCTGCATGGCGGATGTCCACGCCATAGTTGTAGCCATGGCTGACACAAACCACGCCGCACCCTGCTGCCCTTGCCGCGTTTACATCGTTTACGCTTCCGCCAACCACCATCAACTGCTCGGGGTTAAGATGCAGCAACAGGGCGGCCTCCAGCAAACCATCCGGCGAAGGCTTAGGCTCCTGCAAGGCATCACGCCCCAATATCAGTGAAAAGTGGCTGCGGATCCCAAGCCGGGTCAGCAGTTCGTTTGCCAGTGACGTTGCCTGATTGGTGACAACCACCATCGGCACTTTTTTTCTTGTCAGTTGACGTAAACAGGCTTCGACGCCCGGATAAAGGGCAGCTTTCGCATGGTTGCGTCGTTGGTAAGCTTTCAAAAACAGCGCACTGCCGAGACGGAAAACCGGATCTGGCACGACGCCATCGATTTTGCGGGACAATATGCGATGTATGAGTTTGTCTGTGCCATCTCCCATCCAGTCGCTGACATGCTTTGCATGCAGGCTGGGCAGGGTAAGATCGGTCAGCATTTCTTCAGCAGCATGACGGACATCAGCAGCGGTATCTACCAAGGTTCCGTCCAGTTCGAAAACAACAGCTTTAACCTCTGTTGCTGTCAACATAGGCTACTCCAGTTTGATGATGAGTTAGTGTGCGAGAACCGGCGTCAATCCGGCGACATTATCGGTGTCATCCCTGTCAGTTTTTGAAGGCGTTGTATCTGAAAATGCACTGCTTTATGGAATCACAGCGACGTTTTCAGCTGCAAAAAGGAAGGCGGCAGTTGGCGATAAAAACGTCGTCTTTCTAATTTAGCAGAGACAGTGGAAAATCAAACCAGGTGCGTATACCGCACAGTATCTATCTCGTTGATCTTTGCTTTCGCTCATAAGTAAATGAAGTTAAGACTCTGAAATATAGCGATATATATTTTTTTAAAAATATTGATAAGGCGCTCACTTTCGAGACAGGTTCAAATTTTACAGGCAGGCATGTGGTGAAAATTGTACCGCCACTTTACAGTTTCTGAGGCGGTACAAAAAGTCGGGATCAGTTAACTTTAACGGCGTTTTCCATCATTTCGGGAGAAGCCATTTTCAGCAGGGTTACATTCAGCGCATCGGTCTCCTGCTGGTTGCTGGCTTCAATCACCCACATACCGCCAGTGAGCGGATCAACCACCAGCCAGCCAATCAAACCACCAAAAAACAGGTTGCCCGCCAGATACCAGCCACTGGTGGTTGGCATGAGTTCGATGGACTGGCTTTGGTAACCGTCATACCCCACTTCCAGCTTGTACTCCGCCCCTTCGAAGTAGCCGGTGTGGCGCTTCAT
Source organism: Enterovibrio paralichthyis (assembly GCF_019209835.1). NCBI lineage: Bacteria > Pseudomonadati > Pseudomonadota > Gammaproteobacteria > Vibrionales > Vibrionaceae > Enterovibrio > Enterovibrio paralichthyis. Next base: position 171,636 of record NZ_JAHUTS010000006.1, read on the forward strand.
CAAGTAGGTCAGGCTCCCTTGCTGCTCTTTGAGCAAATCGCCGTTAGCGGTCAGCAGACGGATATGTGCCTGTTCAGGCGTCGCTTTCACTGATAACTGCTGTGTGGAGCCATTGACGATGCTGGAACAGCCTGTCACAAGGAGTGTGAGAGCAACGAGCATGGTTTTCAACGTGTGTGTTTGCAAAATGTTGGTTGTTATATTTCTCATGAATAATATCCATCTTACCAATAAGAGTCCGCCATTCTATTGAACAGTGTTTTTAATTCAACCTTAAAAGTGGGGATTTATTTTGAACTCAAACTGTTTGTGCAATAAATAGCCTGCAATGCAGGCCGCGGGCGTCAATTGTCGGAATCAACGGGCAGGCATTTAGTCGCGGAAAGTTCATTAGGTGATTTAATGTTGGAGGCAAAAAAACCCGCCAACAGCGGGCTGAATAAAAAAGGAAAATAGAAAGGCAGATCAAGAAGTTTGCTTTTGAAACGCCCGGATCAATGGTGCGGGATCAGCCTGACGCGCTTTCATCGCGGGAAGGGGTTTGGCGTAGATATCACCCACATCTTTCCAGTAGGTTTCACTCAGTGACACCATGTAGTAACGGTCATTTTTAATGTCGGCTATCAGGCCGCGACCGAAGCTCATTAGCTCGCAGTGCACGTCATGAATAAACTCACTCCGCAGTGACTGCCTGCTGGTTAACTCGGTAATGTCCCGCCGTGTCAGCCAAACGTTGGCCTGTGAATCAAACCTCTCTATCAGCCAGGCTGCAAACTCTTTTGCGCTTTTCATGCTGTCCTCCTTAGATATTAAGGAATTAAGTCGCCACACGGTTTGTGTTGCATGACTAAAGAATAATTTGATCTGCGTCACTATCTGTCTCACTTATGACATCGCCGCTATAAAGTTTCATGACAGCATTTTTATCGCAGGCTAATCGTTTGATTAAGCAGCGCTAAACTACAAAGCGAATACCAAACCGCTTTCAGGGTGGAATTTACCTTGCGCTGTCTTGCTATCAACGCCGGTTCACGTAAACTGTCCGGCTTTTTTGTCGCTGGAGAAATTCCATGTTTATCGGCTTCGACTACGGAACCGCAAACTGCTCTGTTGCCGTAATGGAGGGTGAAACGCCACGTTTGCTGGCATTGGAAAACACCCATACCTACATCCCATCCACCCTTTGCGCACCAACCCGTGAAGCGGTAAGTGAGTACCTCTGGCGTCATTTCAACATCCAGCCCGGCGATCAGGCTGGCGAACAGTTACTTCGCCGCGCTGTTGCCTTTAACCGTGAGAAGACATCATCGTCGAGCCCGGTGATCTGCGCTTTGGCCGCGCGGCGCTGGCGACGTATCTCGAAGACCCGGAAGAGGTTTACTACGTTAAATCGCCAAAATCCTTCCTAGGTGCGACGGGATTGCACGATGCGCAAGTGAGATTTTTTGAGGATTTGGTGTGCGCCATGATGGCGAACATCAAGCAACAGGCTGAAGCTGACCTGCAGCAAGATATCCTCCAGGCAGTGATTGGCCGTCCGGTCAATTTCCAGGGCATTGGCGGTGAGAAAGCCAACCAACAGGCGGAATCTATCCTGCTGAAAGCAGCAAGACGCGCCGGTTTTAAAGATATCGAGTTCCAGTTTGAACCTGTCGCTGCAGGTCTCGAATACGAAAGCACACTGACCAAAGACAGCACCGTTTTGGTGGTGGATATCGGTGGTGGTACTACCGACTGCAGCTTGATTGAAATGGGCCCGGGCTGGCGCAACCGCGATGATCGCCGCGCTTCATTGCTAGCGCATTCCGGCTGCCGTGTGGGGGGTAACGATTTGGATATTCATCTGGCCTTTGAGCAATTAATGCCGCTGTTTGGTAAAGGCTCGACGCTACAGCGTGGCATTGCTATGCCGGTTACCCAGTTCTGGAACCCCATTGCCATCAACAATGTCGCGGCACAATCTGACTTTTATTCCTCGGCAAACCGCCACGTATTGGAGCAATTGATCCGCGATGCGTCTGAGCCGAAAAAACTGACCCGCCTTCTGAAAGTGCACCGCGAAACGCTGGGTTACCAGATCGTGCGTTGCGCTGAAGAGATGAAGATCCGCCTGTCTGATGAAGACTCCGCTCAAGCGGCGCTGTCTATGGCAGGAGAAAACCTGACTGCATCTGCAGACCAAAATCAACTGGCAGAAGCGATTGCCAACCCGGTTGCCAAGGTGGCAGAACTGGTCACAGAGGCGTTGGCACAGGCAAGCACCCAGCCAGACGCAATCTTTATGACCGGCGGCAGTGCGCGCTCCCCAATCCTGCGTGCCCTGCTGGAGCAAACCTTACCGGGCGTGCCAATTGTGGCCGGTGACTTTTTCGGTTCGGTTACCTCGGGTTTGGCTCGTCACGCAGAGCGCTGCTTCCGCGGGTAATTTCCCAGCCATGGCTTGATAACCAAAGTTTGATCACCAAGGTGTCATAAACAGAGAAGGGGCAATTGCCCCTTCTCTTGTCTTCGCCTCTGTATTGCCAGGCGCTTTAGTCGTCGTTATCAGTTCGAGACAGGCACCAGCGAATCTGGCACATCCACCAACACGTCATCATCTTGCCCAGCCATGGGCACTGCTTTGGCACCCTGCCAGTCCAGTAACATAATCGCCAACACGTTTCGGTGCTCCCCTTTCGCTAAATCCGTACCACCACTGACTGAAGGCACCATATTCGCTTCGCGGTTTATAGCTTCCTGAATAATATCCTGACTGCGGGTAACGACCGGGTCATTGTCCAACCCTGCAAGCAGGAAACTGATGCCGATCTCTGCAATTACATCAGGCTTTGAGCGGGCAGCAATCTCGTCGAAATTGTCGCGGAAATAATCGTAAATCCACTGGAACTCGGCTTCATTTACCGGCTTTCGGTAGTATTCCGACGCGGCGAGGATGATATGGGTCATGCCATACAGTTTGTTGTTGAACTGTTGTGCGGAGAGCGATGCATCCCCAGTGTCAGGATAAGTTTCCCGGAACGCCTCAATGAACGCGGCGGTGTGATCCTGCTCTCCCAGTTGCTTTAACCAATAAACCTGATTGGCAAGCTGCGCCGCCCAAGCGCGGATCATCTCTGGGTTGGTGGCATAAGTTTCAAAGTCATACCAATCCAACATTTCGCGCAGCTTCTTGTCTTCGACATGCTTGAGACCATATTCGTTGGCTCGCGCCATGCTGCTGATAAGCCCGGCACCCAATACCAGATACTCTTCCCTGCCCTGTGCGGCTTGGTGTCGCAGAGCATTGCGCTCGCCATCGCCAGAGTCATAGCTTTTCAGGCGTTCTTTTCCCAATGCCAGCATGTCTTGTGGCGAAGTGAGGGTGTTTGCGTAATCACTAAGTCTGTCTGCCACGCGCGTCAAGTCAGCGCCGATGGCTTCGGAATATTTGGCATCTTCGGTCTGACGGTACATACGAAGGCCATAGTGCCCCAACTGATAGGGCGACAGTTCTTCCATCTGGCTGTCATAGGTGTTTTTTATCAACGCGGCGTCATGCTGCTCGGAATAGTCTGTCGAACAGGCGGCGATGCTGAACAGCAAAGCGGACGCCAAAATGGTTTTCAGGATCTGTTTCATCGGCTCTCTTATTATTTGTTAGCCTTAAACGGGCTTTTTCAGCGCACTTTCATTGCAAAAATCAACAATCCCAAACGGGGAAACATACGTTACCTCAGACCTGTCATAAAACGTACAGAACACTGCAAAATTTTCAGTCGGTGCAAACCTTGTACGATCTGTGTGACACCCCCAACAAAATTCTTAATGAAGTCTCCAGGCTTTTCAACTTATTGATCTCTATCAATATTTGTTGCCAATGGACAAGTCGCCCCTTCCTATACTCAACCTATGACTATGTCTAAGGAAAATACGATGGCTTCCGATACTGGCTTCTTGGCAAAATTCCAATCCGTTACCTTTCAACTCAAAGGGATTGCCCTTTTGGTGGTGGTGACCCTGTGTTTTATCGGCTTCAAGGGATTGTCTGGCATGAACAATGCGGCCAACTCCCTTGAAGATCTCTATTCGCAAGGGATGCAACACACTATCCGGGCAGGAAAAATCCTGGATAAGCTCGGCGACGCACGCAGTAATTTGTTGCTGGCACAACAACATGACCCAACCAGTGAGGTCGCTTCGCTTCACGACCACCCTATCAGCGTCCATTTTGACGAAATCACCACTGCGCTGGCATCACTCCACCATATCGTCGACAACGAAATTCTGGTTTCCGACATCAGCGGCGAAGAACGAGCACTTGTTAACCAAATGGTTGACGTGTTGGACGTGATCACCGACGAAGGCTTTAATCCCGCCATCGAGTACCTGAAGAATAACCAGTTCAGTGACGCCAATCTGTTGCTGTTGAAAACCATTAACCCTGAATTCAAAACGCTCTCTCAACAGGCGGAGCGTTTTTTGGCACTGCAAACAGAAGAAGGTGAAGCAAATTACAATGAGGCGGTCGACAATGCAGACCGCTTTATGTGGACGGTAGGCGGCGTTATCGCCTTGTCAGTGATTGTGCTGTTTGGGCTGTTTGCCAAGATAGTTTTCCGTATGAACAACGCCATTACAGAGATTGAATCCACTTCAACATCAATCAACAAAGGCGATCTTACCCGCCGGGTTAACGTCAGTGGGGACGATGAATTCGCCCATATCGCTGATTCCGTCAACACCTTGGTAGCCAACTTCCAGTCGCTGGTGAAAGACACCCAACACTCCACGGGATTACTGGCAAATTCTGCTTCAGAAAGCGCCGTTGTCACCAACCAAACGCAGAGAAATGTGTTGGATCAGCAAGCGCAGACCCAGATGATTGCTGCTGCAATCCACGAATTCACTGCCACTGTGCACGAGGTTGCCAACAACACTTCTTCCGCCGCTACCGCTTCACAGGAAGCGGACAATGCCGCATCGGATGGCCAGAAGATTGTCATGCGCAGTATCGAAATGATTGAGCATCTTTCCCGCGATCTCGAATCTACTGTCGATGCCATGAACCAATTGCAAAAGCACACGGAGGCAATTGGCAGCGTAGTGGTGACCATTCAAGGCATTTCTGAGCAAACCAACTTGCTGGCCCTGAATGCCGCGATTGAAGCTGCGCGTGCCGGGGAGCAGGGACGCGGTTTTGCTGTGGTCGCCGATGAAGTGCGTTCTCTCGCACAACGCACCCAGTCATCCACCATCGAAATCCAGTCAACTATTCAGCAACTGCAGGAAGGCAGCCGTAATGCCATGGCGCGGATGGAAAACGGCAATACTCAGGCGCAGGAAACCGTGCAAATGGCGAAAGATGCCGGAGAGGCTATCAAGCGCATTCTCGCCAGCGTGGATGAAATCAACGCCATGAACACACAGATCGCGACCGCGGCGGAACAGCAAAGCTCTGTCACCGAGGAGATAAATAAAAACATTACGACGATCAGCTCGATATCAGACCAGACCGCAGCCGGCGCAGAACAGAGCCGGATAGCGGCCGATTCACTGCAGAAACTGTCAGACGAAATGAAGGATAAAATTCAGAAATACGTTATCTAACAGGGACAAAAAAAGAGGGAGAAAGAAATCCACCCGCTCTGAACACTATAGGTAGGGAGATAAGTTCAGGCGGGTGATCGTCAAGGCTCGACGAAACCTTCTCCATGCAAGCTTCAGGTCTAAACACAGAGAAGTCATCAGCAAACAAAAGGCAGTGGATAGCTGATAGTTAAAAAATTTCTCAACGCAAACCGCTATTGAGATACACATCATTTATGACACAAATTAAGTTGGCCGTGACCTGATTTGGTCATTTTGTGCGGCGCACTTCTACTTTACAGAGAGTGAATTGAGATCTGCTTCGCCGAATTATTTGCCCTCAGATATCTGGTACCCGAAACGCCAAATGCAATCCATTTCATAAACAAAAAAGGAGCGCCAAATAAGGGCACTCCTTTTTATTTTTCAGAATGTTAGCTTGGTTCAAAACTTTATTGCGGGGATTTGTCTCCACGCGGTTTCAGCGTCGCCCATGGGTTGTCACGGCCACCACTTTTTGGCTTACGGTTGCTGTCGTCACCCGCTTTGAAACCGCCCGGCTTTGCATCGCGCTGTGGTTTGCGGTTACGTGCTTTGCTGTCCTGACGCTCGCCTTCATTGCGGCGTGGTTTGCGTTCACCACGCGGAGCGCCAGCTTTGTCAGATGACTTTCCATCCTGTTTTGGTTCGCGCTTATTTTTCGGCACGTAATTGAGAATAGAAACCGGCACCGGTTTTTTCGGCGCAAAGCCTTCGATTTCACGGCGCTCAATCAAATGACCCAGACGGCTTTCAATCATGCAAAGGTTCTTGAAATCATCTTTCGACAGGAATGAAACCGCTTCACCGGTTGCACCCGCACGGCCGGTACGGCCAATACGGTGAATGTAATCGTCAGCCGGGAATGGCAGATCGTAGTTAATTACACGCTTTAGCTCATCAATGTCGATACCGCGGGCGGCGACACCGGTTGCCACCAGAAATTGCAGCTTACCGGTTTTGAACTCTTCCAGCAGTTGCTCACGCATTGCCTGGCTGCGGCCGCTGTGGAAGGATTCCGCATGAATACCACGCTTGCCCAGTTGTTCCACCAGCTTTGCTGCACCATGCTTGGTTTCGATAAAGATCAGCGCCTGATCCCACGCATTTTCAGTAATGAGGTGCGCCAGCAGGGAAGACTTTTTGTCTTTATCGACGGTGGTCAGCCACTGTGAAATTTCCGCCTTGCTGTTACCTTCAGATCGGATTTCTACTGGATTCGGTACCGCGGTTTTCGCCAGGAAACGAACTTTGTCTGACAGAGTTGCAGAGAACAACAGGTTCTGGCGCTCAACCGGCAGACGCTCGATGATCTTGTTGATGTCTTCGATAAAGCCCATGTCCAGCATGCGGTCAGCTTCATCCAGCACCAGACAGCGCAGTTCATCAAAGTGCACCGCGCGCTGGGTCATCATATCCAGCAAACGGCCAGGCGTGGCTACCAGGATATCAACGCCGTCAATCAGCTGCTGTTTTTGCGCCTGCGAATCGGTACCGCCGTACATCGCCAGCGTCTTCAGTGACAGGTTTTTACCGTATGCCGCTGCGTTCTTTTCCACCTGAGCCACCAGCTCGCGGGTCGGTGCCAGGATCAAAGCACGGACGCGCTTCTTGCGCAGGGTTTCCCCTTCGCTGAGCATCTCCATAATAGGCAGCAGGAAGCTGGCGGTTTTACCCGTACCTGTCTGCGCTGTCGCCAACAGGTTCTCGCCCCGCAGTACCACAGGAATCGCTTTTTCCTGGATAGGCGTAGGTTGCTGGTAACCCATATCGGCAAGGGCAGAGACAATTGGCTGGCTGAGGCCCAGTTTGGAGAATGGCATGACGGCTCTCGTTAAATATTAAAAATCAAAGTATGGCAGACGTACTGAGTTGCACACCCACCCTTAGTGGGCGCGCATTCTAGCATGCACATGGTTAAAAGACAGGAAAAGGCGCCGCCAAAATCAACAGGGTTGCCAGATGACTTTGCCGCAGGAGCAATTAGCCTTTGAGCTGGGTAAAAATCTGCTCACACTGGGTGCGCGTCAGGTAGTGGGGAACCGGATAGTTCCAGTGGGTTTCCCTGACCGCATTTTTTGCCAGTGTAGGAATATCTTCGGTTTGAATGGTGGGCAGGGTGCGAGATATCCCCAGTCCTATCTGCAAATCGACCACATAATTGATAAAGGCTTTCGCGTTGGTTTCGTCATCCCATTTCCTGTCGCCCCTTTCTGTCAGCAGAGCCAGTTTTGCCATCCGTGACGTAGCCGATGGTAAGGATGCATCTAACACCAAAGGAAGTGCCAACGCATTCGCTACGCCATGGGGCGTACCATATTTCGCGCCGAGTTGATGGGCAATGGCGTGGGCATAGCCGAGACTTGCTTTGGTAAATGCCAGCCCCGCGTAGTAAGACGCCATTGCCATGTTCAACCGAACTTTGAGCGATTTGCCATCTTTGTATGCCGCCAGCAAATTGCCGTGAATAAGCTTAAGCGCCGCAGTGGCATAAGCATCCGTTTCCGTGGTGGCATTGTTGGACAAATACGCCTCAACGGCATGGGTGAGCGCGTCCATCCCTGTCGCTGCGGTAATCGAGGGCGGAAGCTCAGTCATCAAGGTAGGGTCAAGCGCCGCCATCAAGGGCACCAGTTTTGGATCCATCAGCGGGGTTTTCTGGTGATGTTTTGGCTCAGAGATCACGGCGGCGACCGTCACTTCCGAGCCAGTTCCCGCTGTGGTGGGAATAGCAAAAAGCGGCGCGGGCGTGCGCCAGACTTTTAAAAGCCCCGCCAGCCGTTTGATCGATTTTTGGTTGGTCACCCTTGCGGCAATCACTTTGGCACAATCTATCGGCGAGCCGCCACCAATGGCGAGTACACCCATACACTGTTCTTGGCGGTAAAGCGCCAACCCCTCTTCTGCCTGCAGATAGGTGGGATCTGGCAGCACACCGTCGTAGCGTACGAACTCTATTCCTGCGTGGGTAAGTGACCGCTCGACTTTGCCAACAATGCCCACTTCGACCAGCGGTTTGTCCGTGACGATAAGTAACTTGCCAAGGTTCATCAAACCAATCGCTTCACAAAGCGAAGCCGCGCTGTCAGCTCCTGTAAAAAGGGTCGGCCGGGGGATCGGGATAATACGCGCTGCGATTTTCAGCGCCTTCATGTAGGTTTTATGGGCGGCTTTTGCCAACATGCTGAAATCTCTCCTCTGAGTCATTTCAGATTAGGCAACACCACGCCGTTCTTCTATGTTTTCCCATAAAAAACAGGGATTCATCACGGGTGGCGTTTATTTAGCCATTCATGGTATTACTGGTTGCTTCCAACGCAACAACTCAGGGAATGACGATGGGACAAACGACTAAATCGCTTAACGAAAAACAGATCACCTTTATTGAACAGCAGAAGATCTATTTTGTGGGCACTGCTGCGGAAAGCGGCACCGTGAATATCTCCCCAAAAGGTGGCGATTCACTGCGCGTTATCGACAGCAAAACGCTGGCGTGGCTGAACCTCACTGGCAGTGGCAATGAGTCTGCTGCCCATGTGTTGCGTGATCCGCGCATGACAGTGATGTTCTGTGCCTTTGAAGGCGCTCCACTGATCCTGCGCGCTTACGGCCAGGCACGGGCAATCCATCGCAATGACCCTGAGTGGGAAATCTATGTCTCCCTGTTCCCCGAAAGCATCGCGTCGCGTCAGATTTTCCTTCTGGATATCGACAGTGTGCAGTCCTCCTGCGGGATGTCCGTGCCCTTTTTCAGCTACAAAGGTGATCGGGATGAGCTGGCGAAATGGTCAGAAAGGCAGGGTTCTGAAGGTATCCAGAATTACTGGCTGAAGAAAAACCAACGCAGCCTTGATGGGTTCGAAACCGACATCGCCGCCCGTTCCGGCTTGGAAGGAAAAAAATAGACTGACAAGGATCACATTATTGCCCATCACACACACAGCCTCTGTCTGGGGGTGGGCGTAGAATAGACCCAGACTTCTCAATGGACAGAGCGCTGTGACAACGAAAATTATTCTTGATACCGATCCCGGCATTGATGACGCAATGGCGATTCTGTTCGCCGAAGCGAGCCCGGAGATTGAACTGGTAGGGCTGACCTGCGTTTTCGGCAATGCCGATATCGACACCAGCACCCGTAACGCGCTTTACCTCAAAGAGCGTTTTGGCTTTCAGTGCGATGTGGCTAAAGGTGCAAGCCAGCCTCTAGAGCGCCCTCCCGTTGGCGCCAGTGTGGCGGTGCATGGTGAAAATGGATTTGGCGATGTTGCTATCACTGAGCCAACCATCAGCGCCGATCCGCGCCCTGCACACCAGTACATTATCGACTCAGTAAAAGCCGCACCGGGAGAAATCACTCTGGTGGCCGTTGGCCCGTTGACCAATCTGGCGCTGGCACTGCAACAGGCACCGGAAATTACCGACCTGGTGAAAGAAGTGGTGATCATGGGCGGCGCGTTCGGCACCCATGACCACACAGGAAACGTGACGCCTTTTGCCGAAGCCAATGTGCATGATGACCCGCATGCAGCTGACATTGTGTTCACGGCAGCATGGCCGGTGACTGTTGTTGGCTTGGATGTCACCCATGAGGCGTTTTTCTCTAATGACTATATCGATACCCTGCGCGACACCTGTGGCGAAGTGGGTGAATTCATCTGGGATATCAGCCGTTTTTATCTGGATTTCTATAAAGCCCGCATGGGTGTAGATGGCTGTTTTGTTCACGACCCTTCCGCCATTGCCTATGTGATTGACCCAAGCTTGTTTGAGGTGCGTAAGGGCCCAATCCGCGTAGTATGCGATGGCCCGGCAGAAGGCCTGACTCTGCAAAAACACAAAGACACCAAACACAAAACCGACGATTGGGCAGACAAACCTGCACAAAGCGTGGCGGTGAAGGTAAACGATCAGGCGCTGCTGGATTTGTATCTCGATACCATGTCCCGCTTCGGTTAATTCGTTCCTGTATTCGCACCAATAAAAACGCCCCCAGCTTCACAAAAGACTGGGGGCGTTTTTATTTTGATGGATAATTATAAAAATTAGCTAATATAATTAGCTTGCGTATTCACTAATTTTTTAATCAACGGAAACGACGTATTAGGGTTTTGATGAGTAAGAACAAGAAGGTCACCATGAGTGATATCGCTGCTGAAGCTGGCGTATCGCAATCGACCGTTTCTTTGGTGCTTAACGGTTCCACTTCGGTAAAAATCGCGGAAGCGACCCAGCAACGCGTGCTGGAAACGGCTGAAAAGCTGGGATATGCCAACCGCAAAGTGGCACATTCTCTCGGACGTCCCAGAAAAATCGCACTGGTGATCAACGGACTGAACAACATCGACCCTTTTATCGATGCCGTTAACGGCGCGCATGAAGAGGCATGGGCGAATGATTATGTACTGGTCACCTTTAATTATCGTCATGACGAAGAGCTTGCCGCCAAGATTGAAGCCGAAATCAATGGTGGTGACTACCAAGGCGTTATTTACGCCTCCAGCATGACCCGCGAGCTGTCAAACCGCCGCGTGAAAACAGCCCTGCCGACCGTGTTACTGAACTGTACGTTGCAATCAGAATCGGACTTACCCGCGATTCTCCCTGCCGATATGGTCGGTGCTTACAAAGCGGTACAGCACCTGATTGAGCAAGGTTACAAACGCATTGCCCACCTGACGGGGGAAAGCTGGATGTTGGCGACGGAGCAGCGTCTGGAAGGTTACCGACAGGCGTTGATTGATGCTGACATCATGCCGAACAGCCAGTATATCCGTGAAGCCAACTGGTCTCCCAAAGAGGCACACCTGCAAACCAAAGCGCTGCTTGAACTGCCAAACCCACCGGAAGCCATATTCTGCGGCAGTGACTACATGGCCATGGGCTGCTACCACGCCATTGCAGAGAAAGGGTTGAAGATCCCGCAAGATATCGCGGTAGTTGGCTATGACGATCAGCCGATGGCCGCAGAGAGTTTCCCCTCACTTTCCTCAGTGGAACTGCCCTACTCACTGATGGGCAAGCAGGCAATTGATACCCTTTGTGCCCTTATCAACCAGCAACCTATACTGACCCTGCGACAGAAAGTGGAAGGGGAGCTGGTGGTGAGAAGTTCTTCGCGTCTTTAGCCAATAAAAAATGCCTCCGGTCGGAGGCATTTTTGAATCAGAAAGAAAACGTGTAGCGGGTGGAATGACGGTAAGTCTCGCCCGCATGCAAAATCCCGCTCATCTCTCCCCACTCCGGGTGATTCGGGCCATCTGGCAAAAACTGGGTTTCCAGCGCCAAACCATCATAAAGCGCATAGGTACCACTCGCGCCCGGTGTGCCTTCGAGGAAATTACCGGAATAAAACTGAATCGCAGGCTTGGTGGTAGCAACCGCCATGGTCACTGCACCATCCGGTGAAATGAGGGTGACAGCAGCTTTTTTACCATCGCAGTATGCAGCATCAAAGATAAAGGCATGGTCGTATCCACCTGCGAGTTTCTGATCGTCATCGGCCAGAAAATCCCGCCCAATCGTTTTGGCCGTTGAAAAGTCAAACGCTGTCCCCGTGAGGTTTTTCCACTCTCCCACGGGGATCAAATCCGCGCGAGTCGGCAGATAGTGGGTCGCATGCATCAACAGCGTATGTTCCAGACTTTTCGCCCCTGAGCCTTCCCCGGCGAGGTTAAAGTAGGCATGGTTGGTCAAATTGACCGGACAGGTTTTGTCACATTCCGCGTGGTACTCGATCTCTACCGCGTTATCGTCAGACAGAGTAAACGTCACGCGCGCGACAAGATTGCCGGGAAAGCCCTGATCACCGTCTTTTGAGGTTAAACCGAAGGTCACGGATGTCTCGGTCTGGTGTTCGATTGTCCAGCGACGCTTGTCGAAACCATCCTTGCCACCATGGAGGATATTGTTGCCTTCGTTTTGACTGAGCTGGAATTCCTCGCCATTGATTGAAAAACGCCCACCATCAATACGGTTAGCATATCGCCCGACAGTCGTCCCGAAATACGCGGTTTGCTTCATGTGCTCAACCATGTCCGGCGAGCGCAGCAACACTTCACGGCGCCCCGTGTCGAGTGGCAGGGTGCAGCTAAGCCAGGTAGCCCCGACATCCATAAATGAGGCCGTCATTCCCTTTGCATTCTGAAGATGCACCAAATTGGCGGGCGCACCGTCGAATGCCGGTGTGCTTCCCATCGTATTTTCCAATTGTATCAATACCGATCCCACTGTCATGGCCATTGTGTTCCTTTTCATTAGATTCCGGCACCGTTTTTTTGTTGCCGTGAGATTGACGGTTTTCGTCATCCGTTAAGCGCTGATAATCAACAGGTTTTGCGATTATTTCCGCCCCGTTGCCCAGCAATGTCTCGAAAATGCCCACCTGTTTTGATCACATTTTTTCAACAAACGCTGGCATTGCTAATATTATTAGCTAATTTTAATTAGTAATAGACATGACTGTAAAGGACACACGTCGCACATGCGAAAAGCAAACAAGGAAAGATGGTCAGTTCCAGCCGCGCTGCAATGGCGGAAGAAACACGGTTGGCAATGCGGGTTTAACTACCTGCCACGCACTGCCGTGAACTGGAACGAGATGTGGCAGGACGCCACCTTTGATATCAAAACAATCGAACAGGAGTTGATCTGGGCACACGAAGTCGGCTTAAACACCCTGCGCACCAACTTGCCTTTTATCGTCTGGCAGCACGAACGTGATGCCTTGATGGCCAATATCCGCACATTTTTGGGAGCCTGTGAATCTGCCAACATCAAGGTCATCCTTACTTTGCTGGATGATTGCGAGTTCAGCGGCGAAAGCCCGAGGTATGGCAAACAACCCGAGCCGATTTCAGGCGTGCATAACAGTCAGGCGCTTGCCTCTCCTGGCCGTGCGGAGGTGATGAACCGCGACCTCTGGCCAGAGATTGAGCGCTATGCCAAAGACGTGATCAGCGAGTTTGGCAATGACAGCCGCATCATTCTTTGGGATCTCTACAACGAGCCCACCAACCGGATGTTGTTTAAGAACGGGGTTCACAGTGAGTTCGACATTGCCATCGAAACGCACAGCCATGCGTTGATGGAAAACCTCTTCGTCTGGGCGCGGGAAATGAACCCCATCCAGCCACTCACGGTCGCTGCCTGGCATGCCGAAGGCGAAACACCGTTTGCGCACCCTACTGACCAGAAGGCGTTTGAACTTTCCGATGTCATCACCTTCCACGCCTATGTCGAACCCGCACAAATGGCGAAGGTGGTGCAAGCCTTGCCGTCCCGCGAACGCCCTGTTCTCTGCACAGAATGGATGGCACGGCATCTAGGTTCTACCTATCCGTCGCAACTTCCTATGCTTAAACAAGAAGATATCGGCGCCATTCAGTGGGGTTTGGTCAAAGGCAAAACCCAGACGTGGATTCCCTGGCCTTGGGTTGAGGTGCCTGAGCACCAACGCAACCTCTGGTTTCATGACCTGTTGGATGAAAACGGGAAGCCGTTTGATATCGATGAACTGGCGCTGATTGCACAATGTGCACAACCCGACGGAGAGCCTGAGTAATGCGGTATAAAACCAAAGTGGCGATGACCGGCTACCTGTTCGTGTTGCCTTACATGCTGCTGTTTTCGCTGTTCCTGCTCTACCCCTTCGCCAAAGGGTTTTGGATCAGTTTGCATGACTGGAACCTGCTCGAAGTGGCGTTCGACCCGGAAAGCAAACGCTTTATCGGCATGTCGAACTATCACAAATTGCTGCTGCCAAGGCGCTGGGATTTCGAATGGGATCAGCTCCTCACCTTGCGGCTTATCCTGCTCGCTGGGCTTGGCTGGCTGACATGGCGCTGGCATCAACGCCGCGCACTCAGCACATTGCGCCTCGTGTTTTTGGTGCTTGCCGCGCTGTTTGTGATTATCGCCATGGGCTGGGGACCGGAAGGACGCGCCCGTGTCGGTGACCGCAGGTTCTGGACAGCCGTCGGCAACACGCTGGAATTTGTTGCCCTGACCGTTCCTTCCATCACCTTTCTGTCGTTGGTACTGGCAATGCGCCTCAACCAACCGACCCGTACCGCCGCCATTTTGCGCACCGTATTCTTCGGCACTCAGGTGCTCTCGGTCACTGTCGTGACCTTGATCTGGCAGATGATGTACAGCCCAAGCCAGGGTTTTATCACCAACATTCTGCGTGACTTTGGCATTACCGCCCCAGCCTGGCTCACTGACCAACACCTTGCCATGCCTGCCATTGTGGTTACGACGATCTGGTGGTCACTGGGTTTTGCACTCGTGGTGTTCCTTTCAGGCTTGCAAAGCATTCCGCCTGACAGGCTGGAAGCCGCCAGACTTGATAACGCCAAGGGCTGGCGACTGCTTTGGTATATCGTCCTGCCTTCGATTAAACGCACCACCTCATTTGTGGTAATCATGCAAATCATTCTGCATTTTCAGGTGTTCGGACAATCTCACCTGATGACCAACGGTGGCCCCGGCGACAGTACACAGGTGCTGGTGCGATACATCTATCAATCGGCTTTCCGTGATTCAGAAGTAGGTTACGCCTCGGCGATGGCCATGGTGCTCTTTTTGCTGATGCTGCTGTTCAGCGTGCTGCAAATGAAACTCAACAAAAGCGAGGAAGGACGATGAATTACCGCTCGATGCAGACCCTTTTACTCGCGCTGATGGTGGTGCTTGCCGCTGTCTGGATGATGCCGCTGCTGTGGATGTTCTCCCTCTCCTTCCAGCCCAACGAGCTGCTGGCGCGGGATACCGGACACACCCTTTATGGCCTGTTACCGTACCCGTTCACGCTGGATAACTACGCGGCGCTGTTTGACCTTGGCAAAACGCCGGACTGGTTTTTAAACAGCGTCATTGTGTCCGGCCTTACTACTCTGTTGGTGCTGGCGATCTCCAGCATGGCGGGGTATGCCTTCTCGCGCCTTTCATTTATGGGCACCAAGATCATGTATGCCTTTGTGCTGGCGGGTTTGGTGGTGCCGGAGCAGGCAATTTTTATCCCGCTTTATACACTGTTTGCTGATTTGGGCTGGCACAACACCTACGCTGCTCTGATCCTGCCGCGGGTCGCGCTGCCGATTGGCGTTTTTATGATGACCCAGTTTTTCAGCGATGTGCCAAATGAACTGGAAGAAGCGGCCAAACTCGAAGGGGTGTCTCCGTTTCAGGCGTTCTGGCATATCTACTTGCCGCTCGCAAAACCGGTATTGACTACGCTCGGCATCATCACATTCCTTTATTCGTGGAACGATTACCTCTGGCCGTTGGTGTCAGCTCAGCAACCTGACATGTTCACCATCACCGTAGGTTTGGCGTCCATTCAAAGTAACTTTGCACAATCTGAAGGCTTGGGACGTTTGATGGCATCCGGCGTGTTTGCATCGCTGCCTGTCATCATCGCCTACCTCATCTTTCAAAAACACATCATCCAGGGATTTGCCCTTGGTGGAGAAAAATAGCAGGGCGCAACCCTCTACACGACCCTGTACATAGTTAAGGAGTACCTATGAAAACATTCACCCTGGCAGCGCTTATCACCTTAACCTCGTTAAGCAGTGCGCATGCGGCAGACAAGGAAATCACACTGGGGCGCTTTTTCGGCGCCTGTGAAGATGTGCCGGAGAAAATCGCGGATGCCACCGGCGAAGCCTGTATTATCCAGTCGATCATTACTGGCTTTAGCAACGAGAAAAATGGTATTTCGGTCAAAACCCTGCCAACAGATTGGGGCAATTATTATGACCAAATCAAAGCGTCTTATTCCGGCGGCACACCTCCGGATGTCCATGTCATGCATAAACACCGCCTCCCGGAATTTGCCAGCGTCGGTATCCTTGCTGAGATCACGCCTGACGATTATGCCAAGGCGGGCATTGACCCTAATGATTGGACAGACAGCGCCAAACAGGCAGTGACTTACAAAGGCAAAACCTACGGTGTGCCGATGGATATCCACGCTAACCTCTGGCACCTGAACATGGATTTGTTTGAACAAGCAGGCTTGGTCAATGCGGATGGTTCGCCGAAGCTGCCAACATCACCGGAAGAGCTGTTTGCCCAAGCCAAACAGATGAAAGAGAAAACCGGCAAGGATTATCTGGCGGCAGACTTTGCCCAATATCCACTTGGCGTGCGCACTGCACTGGCGCTGATTTGGCAGCAAGGCGGCAATATTTTTGATGAGAATGGTGTGACCGTGGATACGCCGGAAGCGCGCAAAGCTATCAAGGTACTGACCGATTTGTTTGACGCCAACTACGCCAATCCAAAACTCAATTACGCCGAATCGCAGCAGGCGTTCCTCGACGGCAATGCCGCTGTGCTCATTAACGGCACCTGGGTGGTGGACTTCTACACTGCGCAAGCGGAAGACAGCAAGGTTCCGCTTGCCGATTACCGCATCGCCAACTTCCCAACTCTTTTCAATGAAGGCGCAACCTGGGCAGATTCCCACATCTGGGCGATTCCGGCGGCAGTGAAAAAAGACCCTGAAACCTTTGATGCGGCGATGCAAATGCTGGCGTGGATCAACAACCACAATATTGATTGGGCGCGCACCGGACACATGGCTGTTCGCAACTCAGTGTTGAATGATCCAGCCTATCAGGCGTTGCCACACCGCGACGAGTATCTGGAAACCGCGGTGATTGCACAAGACAACCCGCCCTCGAAAAAATACGGCGCGATTCAGGACGTGCTCAACCGTGAGTTGCAGTCTATCTGGCTGACCGGTAAATCGGTTGATGATGCACTGGCAGACGCGCAATACGACATTGAAGATTTGCAGTAACCGAATCAAGATAATCAAACGCCCCGGCTGATACCGGGGCGTTTTTGCTATCACATATTCTTCAGCGGTTTAACCACTTCATCCAGACCTTCAATTTTCAGGGCGAGACAAAGTGCCAGCAATTTTCCTAATTCACCGTTCGGGAATCCCTGTTTTTCGAACCACAGAAGATACTCTTCCGGCAGGTCGATCAGAACACGCCCTGCATACTTGCCAAACGGCATTTTCATACGGGCAAGTTTCAGCATGTTTTCTTTGTCTAACATTGGACGGACACTTTCTTTGACGGGTACGACGGGTGAGTATACCCCGATTTGAGCTGTGTCGTAGAGGAGGGAGAGTCTGGAAACGTCGCCAAGTATCCGCTCTGCTCCAGACTCTTAAATAGAGCCGCGTTGTCAGTCGATTTTGCACACTTCACAGCCAAACATCTTTGCGTGCATCCAGCAGCCAACACAAAAACCCAATACGGCTTCCAGCCAGGTCAACATAAAGCAGATACCCAGAACGGAAAACAACCAGATATCCGGTAACTCTAAAAGGCGGAATGCCAAGCAAGTAATGCCCATGGCAGCACCGAGGCTCCAGGCAAAACGTTTCGGTTTTATCGGCTTCCACACAGGCTTGGATTTCATTGTCATGGCTGTACCGAGCACGCCAGTCGGACTCAACGGCGTCAGACCAAATACAGCCGCCATCACCATATCGAAAATCACATAGGGGCCAACATAGATCACCGGATCCCACTCAGGTCGCACTAACAAAATCACCATGGTCACCGCCGAGAGCATATTCAGCAGCCCGGCTCGTGCGCGGGTTGCTGTTTCATTGATGCGGAGATCACTTTCCCCCGGAATCGTCTGCCCCATCGCGAGCAAAGGTGAGGTAAAAAAGGTATGGTATTGTTTTAATTCATCAGTGCGCATAGAGATTTCCCCAAACTCTTTTCTTTTCAGTCTATACGCTCATTTGCATACCATCGTATTGATTAGCCAAAACTTGCCCACCGAGCAACTTTTCGCCCAGCCCCCAAGCAATCCCTTGCTATTACTCGCCAACTCACTAACTAACATCTTGTTTTTCATAACAATACAGAATGGCATGCCCTTTGCTCCCTCATTCCCCTGACAACATTCAACTATCAGGTAAGGAATACGCAATGCCAACTCCATGTTATATCGCCATTGAAGGCAAAACTCAGGGCAACATCACCGCCGGTGCCTTCACCGCAGATTCTGTCGGTAACATCTATGTCGAAGGCCACGAAGACCAGATGCTGGTTCAGGCGTTTGACCACATCGTGACCGTCCCGACTGACCCACAAAGCGGCCAGCCTTCCGGTCAGCGTGTCCACAAGCCGTTCAAGTTCACCGTGGCACTGAACAAAGCCGTCCCTCTGATGTACAACGCACTGGCTTCCGGTGAGATGCTGCCGCACGTTGAACTCAAGTGGTACCGCACCTCTGTCGAAGGTAAGCAGGAGCACTTCTTCTCTACCATCCTGACCGATGCCACCATCATCGACATCGATTGCCAGATGCCACACTGCCAGGACCTGACCAAGAAAGAGTTTACCCAACTGGTGACCGTCTCTGTGGCTTACCGCAAGATTGACTGGGAACACACTGTGGCCGGTACCTCTGGCGCGGACGACTGGCGTGCCCCGATTGAGGCTTAAGGCTTCCCGGTTAATGGCTCAACAGACCCTGTTGGGCCATTGCTCACTCACCCGCCCTTAGGCGGGTTTTGTCGTCAGAGGTTCTCTCTGGTTGTGTGGTGATGTTGGTTAGGGCGTGTTCATGGCTACAGATAGCAGTCTGCAATTTACTCTCTCGGTGGAAGGCTTACCGGACGAGGCCTTTGCGGTGGTCGATTTTCAAGGGGAGGCGCACCTCTCTGCCCCTTTCTCTTTTCAGGTCAGTCTGGCGAGCCGCAATGAGGCATTCTCTGAGATGGACACGGTCGACCGCCCCGTTTCCCTGATGCTCTGGCAGGACGGTGTCCTCCAACAGCGTTTTCACGGCATTGTCCGCCGCTTTACCCGTGGCGATACCGGGTTCCACCACACCCGTTATGCCCTGGAGATGGTCCCTGCCCTTTCCAGGCTTTCTTTGCGCCACAACAGCCGGATTTTCCAGCAGATGACGGTGCCGGACATCATGAGTATCTTGCTCCAGGAGATGGGCATTGATGATTATGCCTTTGCCCTGTCCGGAACACCGCTTCCCCGTGAGTACTGTGTCCAGTACCGGGAGACCGATTTACAGTTCCTTGAGCGCATTGCCGCGGAAGAAGGCATTTTCTATACCTTTATCCACGGACAGGGAAAGCACACGGTGTTGTTCTCGGACGATACCCAGACCCTCTCCCATTCCGGGCTGGTCATTCCCTATAACGTCAACAGCGGCGGTATGGCTTCTGAGCCTTTTGTCCGCCAGTGGCACTATTCGGTGCAGGCAAGGCCTTCGTCGGTTCAGCTCAAGGATTACAGTTTTAAAAAGCCAGCCTACGCCTTTTTGCAGGACCAGGCCGGTCACGAGATGGACTTTCAACGCAGTGACTATGAGCACTTTGATTACCCCGGCCGTTTTAAAAGTGATGCCGCCGGTAAGCCTTTCACCCAGTACCGGTTAGAGCACCTGCGCAGTGATGCCATCACTGCCACCGTGCAAAGTAATGTCCCTCAGATTCAACCCGGACTGCTGTTTGACCTCACCGAGCATGCCGATGAGGCCACCAACCGTGACTGGGTGGTGGTGTCCGCCCACCTGGAAGGCACCCAGCCGCAGGCACTCGAAGAGGCTGGCGGCGCAGGCATGACCACCTTCCACAATACCTTTTCCGTCATTCCGGCGCACAGACCGTGGCGGCCCAAACCCCAGCCCCGCCCTGTGGTGCAAGGGCCGCAAATGGCGATAGTGACCGGCCCGGAGGGCGAGGAAATCTTCTGTGATGAACACGGGCGGGTGAAGGTCCAGTTCCCGTGGGACCGCTATGGCAACAGTGATGATGCGTCAAGCTGTTGGGTGCGGGTCTCTCAGGGTTGGGCCGGCGGGCAGTATGGCATGATGGCCATCCCCCGCATTGGTCATGAGGTGATTGTCTCCTTCCTGGAAGGCGACCCGGACCAGCCGATTGTGACAGGCAGAACCTATCACGCCACCAATGTGCCGCCCTACCCGTTACCGGAAAACAAAACCCGCACGGTGCTCAGAACTGAATCTCATCAGGGCGAAGGCTTTAACGAGCTGCGGTTTGAAGACCAAAGCGGTGCAGAAGAAATCTATCTCCATGCCCAAAAGGACATGAACCTGCTGGTGCAGAACGACCGCAAAGACCACATCAAGCATGATGTCCACCTGACAGTCGACAACGAACGTTTTCAGCACATTAAGGTCGATGACCATCTCACGGTCGATGGCAACTCAATGTCCCACATTAAAGGGGACAAAACCCTTGTCACCGATGGTTCCTTCCACACCAAAATTGCTGAGGCATTACTCAATGAAGCTGGCAGTGAAATCCATTTAAAGAGTGGTCATAAATCCATACTCGAGGCATATACCGAAGTCACCCTAAAAGTTGGCGGAAACTTCGTGAAAATCGACCCCGCGGGTGTACATATTGTCGGCTCTACCATCAATATAAATTCCGGTGGAAGCGCGGGTTCAGGCTCGGGTTTTGGTGGAGAAATGCCAACGCTGCCTTTGGCGGCAAATGTAGAGCAAGCACCTGAAGAGATTGAGTTAAATAAAGCCACTGCGACGCAACAAGCGATGACCCCTCTGCTTAAATCCGGAGAAACTGGCGTCATATCTCCATTGCTTAAGTCTAGACAAATTGCCGCTCTTAAATCGAGCGATCCTGTATGTGAGGTCTGTGAAGAACCTGAGGCAAAAAAATAAGTCATGTCTGCCCGATCTATACCCAAGCCTTTGCCAGAAATTAAACCCAAACACGGGGAAGATCTTTATCTTATTCTGGATGGCTCTCAGATAAATGATCTCGAAAAATTACTCTACGAGATTGAGGGAAATCCCCTATACCTTCCTATCTACCTCAATGAGCCTTGGCGTCAACTAAAAGAAGTGACGCCTTGTGTCATCAAGGCGAATAAATCAATCTACGATTGGTTTATTTCTAACGCTAGCATTAACCAAGGGTATTTTTTCTCATCACAAGCAGATATAGAAACTATTGCAGATTCATTTCGCAGCTTGATTCAGGTACAGAGCCCATACGGTAGCAATGTCTTTTTCAAAATGGCGCATGGAGAAGCGGCCAAGATTCTGTTCCAAGATAAGAATCCGGATATCTGGAAAACAATCGAACAAGTGTGGATACCGACACGCTCAGGCTGGTATTACGATGAAAATCCCCAAGATCTACATAACCCAAGCGGGTCGACAATTATTTTAAATGATGAGCAATGGAAAAAACTCGGACAAATAAGTTGGCAAAACACACTCGAAAAAATAGAACATCATCTTACAAAGTGGTTTAGCGAAAGCCTTCCATATGTTGAACCAGCATGGCTTCAACAAGAAGCACAAAATGCCTACAACAAGGGTTTTTCATCAGAGCGAGATCTACTGCTCTATTTCAATGTTTTCGGCTTTCTAGGCATCAATGCATTGGATGATACGCGCCACGCAGAAATTCAAGCGCTTATTAATGTCCCCTCTATGGAAACGCCCTCTCAACGCATTCAAAAAGCATCATCTCTGGCAGAGCAATATGCGATGCAAAAAAACACTCAGGAGCAAGCACTGTGACCTCGGCGAATCTCGACGCACAATGTGGCGATACTAAAGATGCCCAGAACCCGACTGGGGTGTGTCCATTAAAGCTCGAAAACGTTCAACTGATCCCAGTTAGATATGGTTTGGTAGAAACGCTTTGCGTAAAAGATGAGATACCTGTTCCCTATGAGACAAAATCAAAACCCGTGGGTATCCGTCTCCTGAGAGACGGCTGGCTTTATATTCTGATTCAACATGATGGAACATGGATACTTCACGAATATCTCGTCAAAGACGGTCAAATCTCGTCATTGCTCTGGCAAGGCTCGGAAGTATCTCAAGACGTTCGAACGTCAAGTGCTGGAGAAGCCAACTTAGTTTTCAAGAAGTCAGATCTGCTCTACGCCTGCTATTCGGAAGTACAATGGACGGCACGCAAATGTTCTCAGGTTATTCAAAGTGACGATGATAGAGAACGGTTTTTGCAACGCGTTTCCCTGTCAGGCGCCGACCCAGCCAAAGGAAAAGAATACCTTTTAGCTTCACAGCAAGCGGCATCACTTATCGCAGAGTGCGCTGAAGCCCAAAATCCAGACCAGCAGCTAACAGACCTCGATTACTCATCCTATGAATGGGAACACAAACCGCTCTTCGAGAGCATTGATTTTTCGGTGCTGAGCGCCAAAGTACTGCCTCAATACAGGCACGATCACTTCTATCTCATCTTGAATGACGACATTGGTATTTTGAGAGATTTGGCTTCATACCAAGCGCTTGTTGCAACATCATTGGAAGAGTGGACATCCGACGAAGAGCAGTATCAAAAGTTCGTTGAAGGATGCTACATCGAATCACAAATCGCACTATCACCGGAAAAAGTGGAGCAGCTCGCCGTTGCGGTCGGTGATCCAACCTTTGCCAGCTCTCTCGATGATGACCAAAAACAAGCAGTTATTGAATGGTTAGAGTTTCAAGAGGAGCCCGGAAGCGATCACGCCCGGCTCAACGCATACAAAAAGATGCAGCTAAAAGATGCACTCGGAATTGAGCAGTGGAGAAAATACGAAGAACTTATCGGAGATATTGAAGAACACTACCAAAGGCAAATGAACGGGATAAGTATCTTCAAATTCTGGGACTCAAACGCGGGTACACCCGGCATTCGCGAGCTTATTCACGAAGAAGATATGATGATTTTCCTGAGTGAGCAACGCGAGAAACTCGATCACTGGCAAGCACTTTTAGAAACCATCTCCAAAGACAGAACAGCCCTGTTTGACAGATTTTATCCCGCTGCCTGGTATTTCGATGCAACCAATATCGATAGCCTTCAAAACTTACTTGCCGCTGAATATTCCTGTATTCAGGATATATGCTGGAATGATGAGTCCGCCGCTTTGGTCGCAGATAAATTAGACGAAATGCCTTGGATTTCATACCGAGCGATATATTCACTGCCCACTGAAGACTACATTAAAGTCACCGAGGAAATAGCAAAAAGAATCGCGCATATCCGCTCACTAGTGACGAGTGGGAAAAGTATTGAAGAAATTAACTCCATCGGTTCGCAAATTAATGGCTTGTTAGATGAACAGATAGGTGGCAGTGACTGGGGCACAAAACTGGCCGCACTTGATGAAAACCTGAGAGCGTTTGATTCTTTAATTGACGCCAGTTTCGCGCCAGCGAATACAATTGATCTCGCTAAAAACGCGTCTGCGCTTCTGGACCAAGCAAACTCAACGATGCAGTTCGATCCCAACGATATATTCAGAGACTTGAGAGGCAGTGCTTGGTTAGAATTCTTCAAAGCTTATCGTATTGAAGGACTTTCTGTTGTAGTAGCGAGTGCAACTGAACTTGCCGCGTTTAACAACCTCAAGACACAAGTAGAGAGCCTTAGAACAGAAAATCGACGTTTAAAGAATCAAATAAGGCAAGAAATTGCAAACCTGCGCAAATCAGGGAGGTCTATCAACCATGCTCTGTCAGTCGATGCCTGGCGTGCGAAGCTAAGAAACAACCAGACTCAACTTTTATCAGTGGAAAATAAACTGGCAGAAGCCATCTCGCCCATTGGTGATGGACCCGCTAAAGTCGGCTATAGCATTAAAGGTCTATCAGCAGAAATGCAAGCTGACATCAAGCAAATGACCGCTGATCTACAAACGGTAAAAAGCACCCCTAACTTTTTTGACAAATGGCGCGCTCCTATAAAATTCGGAAAGTGGGATCTTTTGTCTTTTTTACTGGTCGGCATTTCGATTAGTAACGCATATAAAGCCAGAAATAAGTCACGAGAAATTAGATTGGCAGAAATTACAGGTGCGCTTAGCGGCATCTTTGGATTTGCCCAAGGTGTGCGCGCTGCAACTGATATTGCTGCCATAAAGGCTGTAAGTAGCAAACATAGCGTCCTAGTATATGGCACCAACCTCGGCAAATGGACAACTTTACTCGGTGGGGGGGCATATGTACTTGGTGCGATTAGTTCAGGGACAAAAGCTTACAAAGCCTTTGATGCTTGGCGCAAAGGAAATACTAAAGCGCTAGTCACACTTGGAGGTGAAGGTGGGATGACCTTGATCAACGGCTGGGGCCTAGGCAGAAGCATTCATGTTGGCTTCACCGTATATCAAGCAAGTAAAGTTAGCAATTCAGCCACAGCGGCAGCTTGGGCAGGAAATGGGGCTAGACTCGTCTCAATGACCATTCGTTTAACTCTCGCGGGCGTTGCGGTCTCAGCTATTCAGTTAATCGCGACTGTTTGGTACAACCGGTCTAATCTTTCCAAGTACTTAGCGTGGTTTGAAAGCAGCGAATGGGGTAAAGATAAAGCTGCCAGAACAATGGGTGAAAGTAACTTGCAACTAGCCAGAATTTCGGCCAAGCCTGGCGCCGAAATCAAAGAGTTTGGACAAGGCAGAGCTCTTTTTCTTACTTTCCCAGGCTTGACGAGTGAAACACTGGATCTTGCTGGAGTGAACCTATCTGCCTACTGGAAAACGAACCTTCGCAACAATGATTGGGAAGCATGGACTAATGAGTTAGCGCAACAATGGGTTTGTTTAAGTGCCCCTGAAGAGCCGTTACTGATAGCCCTTCCTCTATTTGGCCCAGAAATCAATGCAGAGCACGGTATTGCTATCGAGCTACATTATTTCCCAACACCGGATGCGACTGAACGAGATATCTTACGCTTCCAAGCTGAGAGTTTCACGCGTGTAGGACCACTCAGTGAAGTCGCACAGTTTAAAGCGCGTAATGTTTCAGCCTACGATCTTACCCAGTTGACCACCCAGCATATCACTTGGAAAAGTAAATAATCATGTTTTGGAAAAAAAAGAAAAATCAGGATATTAATTTAGAAGAGAAAATGCCCAAGGCTGGAGAAACACGCGATTTTTTTGCAGGAGAAGCAGTATTCTTCTCACCAAAGCCACTACCTTCAGCGAAAATTGACATAACTTCCGTCATTTCATCTCCAACGATACTGGAATGTAACGACACCTATTTGAATATCGGTCAACGCAATCAGGGCAAAGCTTGGCAAGTTCAGATGTCAAATTTTCTAATTGGAATGGCAGCTATCGTAATACTTATTATTCTCATAATGTTTGGCTTTGAAGATATATCGAAATATGGTTCCTTTCTGGTTTCATTTTTATCAGCATGGTATGACTTAGCTGAACCTCTCATAATTATCTTTACCTTTTTATACAGCATTTGTTGGTATGTAGTTATCAAAAGCTCATTTGACTTCTCTCGCCAACGCCCTATACGCTTAAACCGAGAACGTCGAGAAATCTGTTATTACTCCGACAAGGAAAAAAAGCCCATCATAGCCCCGTGGGAAGAAGTGGTATGCTGGGTAGCAATGAACCGGGGTACCACAGGCAATAGCTTAGTCACACATTTTACCTTTGCTCTCGCCATTCCTACTTCAGACCGCAAAGACTATTGGATACTTCGCCGTCCCATTACCTCCATTTCTGAAGGTCAACGCATGTGGGAAACCATGCGCATTTTTATGGATGAACCGAAGGAAATGCGCCCTGTTCCAACGCCTTTTGTAAAAGAAGATCGTGCTTACTTTGACCAATGCCGAAGCGAGCTTTGGGAGAAGTTCAGGAAAGGCCCTAAACGTTTGTTTACGCTTAACTCAGAATTTCCATGGGTCTCTTACACTTCAATGTTTTTCTATTATGTGTTCCACATCTTGAGCGGCTGGAAACTGCCTTACTTGGTCTCAGAGTGGACAGATAGTCTCGCCAAAGTGAAAGTGCCTGATGACATTGAAGCATGGTCTCAGCCCATCCCAGAAAGTGAATGGGCAAAACCCAGCGAAGAGCTTTTAAAGCAGAAAGCCGCGATTGAAAAACACTTTGAAGCCGGGGGCACGCTGACTGACTTCGTCTATTCAGAAGACAATTCGAATGACACCCTTCGAGAGACGGAAAAAGCAGAGTAACTCACGCCAGATATTTTCATTATTCCAATGAGCCGAACCTGCGCCAGTACATTTGCATGCTGGCGTTTCCATTCTTCCGTCACAAACATTTAAATCTTCAACGGGTTTTACTTTCTTTTTTTATCAACTGATTAATTGGAAAAGTTAGCCAAAACTTGCCCACCAAGCAACTTTTCGCCCAGCCCCCAAGCAATCCCTTGCTATTACTCGCTAACTCACTAACTAACATCTTGTTTTTCATAACAATACAGAATGGCATGCCCTTTGCTCCCTCATTCCCCTGACAACATTCAACTATCAGGTAAGGAATACGCAATGCCAACTCCATGTTATATCGCCATTGAAGGCAAAACTCAGGGCAACATCACCGCCGGTGCCTTCACCGCCGATTCTGTCGGTAACATCTATGTCGAAGGCCACGAAGACCAGATGCTGGTTCAGGCGTTTGACCACATCGTGACCGTCCCGACTGACCCACAAAGCGGCCAGCCTTCCGGCCAACGTGTCCACAAGCCGTTCAAGTTCACTGTGGCACTGAACAAAGCCGTTCCGCTGATGTACAACGCACTGGCTTCCGGTGAGATGCTGCCGCATGTTGAACTCAAGTGGTACCGCACCTCTGTCGAAGGTAAGCAGGAGCACTTCTTCTCTACCATCCTGACCGATGCCACCATCATCGACATCGACTGCCACATGCCACACTGCCAGGACCTGAACAAGAAAGAGTTTACCCAACTGGTGACCGTCTCTGTGGCCTACCGCAAGATTGACTGGGAGCACACTGTGGCCGGTACCTCTGGCGCGGACGACTGGCGTGCACCGATTGAGGCTTAAGGCTTCCCGGTTAATGGCTCAACAGACCCTGTTGGGCCATTGCTCACTCACCCGCCCTTAGGCGGGTTTTGTCGTCAGAGGTTCTCTCTGGTTGTGTGGTGATGTTGGTTAGGGCGTGTTCATGGCTACAGATAGCAGTCTGCAATTTACTCTCTCGGTGGAAGGCTTACCGGACGAGGCCTTTGCGGTGGTCGATTTTCAGGGGGAGGCGCACCTCTCTGCTCCTTTCTCCTTTCAGGTCAGTCTGGCGAGCCGCAATGAGGCGTTCTCTGAGATGGACACGGTCGACCGCCCCGTTTCCCTGATGCTCTGGCAGGACGGTGTCCTCCAACAGCGTTTTCACGGCATTGTCCGCCGCTTTACCCGTGGCGATACCGGGTTCCACCACACCCGTTATGCCCTGGAGATGGTTCCTGCCCTTTCCCGGCTTTCTTTGCGTCACAACAGCCGTATTTTCCAGCAGATGACGGTGCCGGACATCATGAGTATCTTGCTCCAGGAGATGGGCATTGATGACTATGCCTTTGCCCTGTCCGGAACACCGCTTCCCCGTGAGTACTGTGTCCAGTACCGGGAGACCGATTTACAGTTCCTTGAGCGCATTGCCGCGGAAGAAGGCATTTTCTACACCTTTATCCACGGACAGGGAAAGCATACGGTGTTGTTCTCGGACGATACCCAGACCCTGTCTCATTCTGGGCTGGTCATTCCCTATAACGTCAACAGCGGCGGGATGGCTGCTGAGCCTTTTGTTCGCCAGTGGCACTATTCGGTGCAGGCAAGGCCTTCGTCGGTCCAGCTCAAGGATTACAGTTTTAAAAAGCCGGCCTACGCCTTTTTGCAGGACCAGGCCGGTCACGAGATGGGCTTTCAACGCAGTGACTATGAGCACTTTGATTATCCCGGCCGTTTTAAAAGTGATGCGGCCGGCAAGCCTTTCACCCAGTACCGGTTAGAGCACCTGCGCAGTGATGCCATCACCGCCACCGCGCAAAGTAATGTCCCTCAGATTCAACCCGGTTTGTTGTTTGACCTCACCGAGCATGCCGATGAGGCCACCAACCGTGACTGGGTGGTGGTGTCCGCCCATCTTGAAGGCACCCAGCCGCAAGCACTCGAAGAGGCGGGCGGCGCAGGCATGACCAGGTTCCACAATACCTTTTCGGTCATTCCGGCGCACAGGCCGTGGCGACCCAAACCCCAGCCCCGCCCGGTGGTGCAAGGGCCGCAAATGGCGATAGTGACCGGCCCGGAGGGCGAAGAAATCTTCTGTGATGAGCACGGGCGGGTGAAGGTCCAGTTTCCGTGGGACCGTTATGGCAACAGTGATGACGCGTCAAGCTGCTGGGTGCGGGTCTCTCAGGGCTGGGCCGGCGGGCAGTATGGCATGATGGCCATTCCCCGCGTTGGTCATGAGGTGATTGTCTCCTTCCTGGAAGGCGACCCGGACCAGCCCATTGTGACAGGCAGAACCTATCACGCCACCAATGTGCCGCCCTACCCGTTGCCGGAAAACAAAACCCGCACGGTGCTCAGAACTGAGTCCCATCAGGGTGAAGGCTTTAACGAACTGCGTTTTGAAGACCAGAGCGGTGCAGAAGAAATCTATCTCCATGCCCAGAAGGACATGAACCTGCTGGTGCAGAACGACCGCAAAGACCACATCAAGCATGATGTCCACCTGACGGTCGACAATGAGCGTTTTCAGCACATTAAGGTCGATGACCATCTCACGGTCGATGGCAATGCGATGACCCAGGTGAAGGGGAACAAGACAATAATCAGCGACCAGAGCATTCACCTTAAACAAAACACCGCGCACCTGGTTGATGCTGGCTCTGAAATTCACCAAAAATCCGGGGCAAAACTTGTCATTGAGGCAGGAAGCCAAATCACCTTAAAAGCCGGCGGTTGCTTCGTCACAGTCGATACTGCTGGCGTTCATATTTCGGGCCCCGT
This sequence comes from Enterovibrio paralichthyis, assembly GCF_019209835.1. Taxonomy (NCBI): domain Bacteria; kingdom Pseudomonadati; phylum Pseudomonadota; class Gammaproteobacteria; order Vibrionales; family Vibrionaceae; genus Enterovibrio; species Enterovibrio paralichthyis. The sequence goes on from NZ_JAHUTS010000006.1 coordinate 201,058, forward strand.
CATTAACCTAAATAAAGGGGGAAGCGCAGGCAATGGCAGTGGCTATGGCGGCATTGCCCCAACTATGCCAGGGCAAATTCCTCCCAAACCAGCCAACCCACTACCAATGTTGTCAACCGCACAGATTGCGACCATGAAATCCGCAGCTCCGTTCTGTGAAGAGTGTGAAAAATGTAAGGATGGGCAATGCGCGATCTAGATATGGAAGTCGATGCAAAGCTTCATTGCTATGCCATTTTCAACGGCACTGCGGAGAGTAAACCATTAGCCGATTTTTACCGTCTGGGGGGTAACGACGCATTGCCTCTTTGGCGCGGTACTCCCTACGCAAATTGGCATGAGGTTATGCCCTTTATCGCCGACGTTTCTGAACTGCAAGACTTCGTTGATTGGTCAGAAAGAGAAGCCAGTGAAGATTGGGGAATGCTGGTTACAAGTCCACTTCCAATCGCTGATATTTTCAATCACTTTCGAAGTTTGACTCAGGTATGGATGCCGAACGGTAGCCATGCCTTTTTCCGTTTCTACGATCCAAATTTCAGCATTGAAGTGGCAACGATGAGTGACGATGAACAACGATCATTGATCATGGGCCCTTGTCATCAATGGCTTTCAAAGCAACGTGAAGCCACCAACACCAAACCCACTCAAGTCGGTAGCGACAAATCATTCCCCTGGTGGGAAGTGCCCGACACTGTCGTTAGGAAACTGAGTGAAAAAGACAAATCTGTCCTTATCGCCAATAGCGTGAAATGGCTTAGGGAGAATCATGCAGATCTTTACTTCTCACTGCCAGAGCCAGCAACCAAAGCCAAAGTTGCCCGCTTGGTTGCAAAACACAAAGCTGAATTCGGCTCCCTGAACAGTTACATCAAAAATGCATTGGATAAAGAGGTGTATCGGTGAGCAGTAACACAATGACGATGGCTGACGTCGATAACATGTTCAGCACTATTAAGTCAGAGTTCGAAACCTCGATTGATGAATACCGCAAGCACTCAGAAAACTGGCTGTATGGCTGGGCTCTGGACATGGAGCAAAAGGTTATCGTCAACGATAACGAGCACTCCACGGACACGAATGATTCAAAGATCGAAGCTGACATCATCACCTGCCCCCTTGATGGAAAAATCACCCTTGTCCATTGCTTTGAAGCGGAAGCTTTCGTGCCAATCAGTGGTACGCCCTTCAAGGTACAACCCGTTAAGAAGCAGACCAGTTTTTTGTCTTCTGACTACGAGCCGGATGGCCCGGCCGTTTCCGGCACTATTGGCAGCGACGGTACCGCAGAAGTGATATTAGACTCGGCGCATCGCGGCAAACCCATCCGCATCACCTTTTACCCAGAGGTGAACGAAAGCGACATCAAAGCCATGCTCGACTCTTACGACCCAACAATCAGCAAACTAAGTGCCTGGCTCGACAAGGAATGGACAACGCAGCGCAGCGAATGGCAGATATATCTGTCAGATCCCATTGATGTGTGGAAAGAGGTCGGCAAGTTTTTCGACAAGATGCTGGACGAACTTATTGATGCATGGGACGAAATTGCAAGCTTATTCAAGCTACTCGCCAATCCCACCGAGCTTGCAAATCAACTTTCCAAGTATATGGAAAACCCTGAACTGATCGCCGAGAAATTAGCCTCTGCAAAAGGGGAATCCGAAAGAATGCTAACGCTGGTTAAAGATGAAGCACGATGCTTTCTATGCCTGAATGCCGTCATTTCATGGTTCAGAACACTCAGTCCACTGCAGATCCTTTCTTTGGTTACCGTCTCTCTCGCAGCGATTTTGGTAGAGGTGGTGCTGAGTATTGTCATCCCCGGCGGCGCCGTTTTAAGGAATATCAATCGACTCAGAGATGTTGCAGGTACTGCAGCCATGGTAGGTGCGTAAATGAATAAGAAAGCGCGTGCTGTAGAGGCCGTTAAAAAAATCAAAGAAGTGGTTGATATCACCAAAGTAGACGCAACAGAAAACATCGACACACTCAAAAAAGTTACCCAGCATGGCAATGGAAAGTTCAACGCACGGGCAAAAGCCACCCAGAGTGTAGAAGGGGAAAATCTAGAAGGTGCAACCTCGGAAAAACGCTCAGCGACTCAATCGACTCACATTACCTCGGAAAAAAGTCGGGACATCGATAACAGCAGCAGTACCACAGAAAAAGGCGACGCGACACAAGGTACCGGCAAAGATGCTCAGGAGGGTTGCCCTATCTCTATGGTGACGGGTGAAGAAACGCTCCAACTTAGTGATGTCACCCTTCCCGGTGTGCTGCCCTTTACCTTTACCCGCACCTACAAAACCTCTAGCTGTGAACTCAATTTGGGCTTGGGTTATGGTTGGAGTCACCCACTCAGCCAGTCACTGATCTTCGAAGCAGGAAAGCTGTTCTGGAAAGATGCTGAAAGCAAACGCACCCAGCTTCCGGAGCCCTCAGCAACACGCCCTGAAATCTATAACGACCTCGCGGGGGCTGCAGTTTTTCTGGGTGAAAAAGAAAACGAATATGTTCTTGCTCAAGCGGGACAACCCTTTCACCACTTCACCCGCAGAGGGAATACTGCCCAGCTAACCGGTCTATCAGACAAATACAATAACCGCCTGACAGTGGAATACGATGGCTATCAGCGCCCTCAAGCTGTCATCAACGAGCACGGCATCGCGCTCTGGTTTGTTTATCGAGACGGCCTCGTTTCAGCAATTGAATTTCGCACACTGAAAACAGAAGGCTCAAAGAAAGAATGGGTCACAGAGCGCACCAGCTACACCTATCACTACAACGATAACCAACAACTGGTTGATGCCCTCAATTCCGCTGGCGAAGGTGAGCATTACCAATACGACCAAGCCAACGTCATCTCACTACGCAAAATGGCAGGGGGTGTTGAATTCGGCTGGCAGTGGGAAGGTGAAGGGAAAGAGGTTCGCTGTGTTCATCACTGGAGCAATACAGGGTACGACACCAAATTCGAATGGGATAACGCTTCCAAAGCCGTCGAAATTACCTATTCAGACGGCAGTACTGCCGCCTACCAGCATGATGAAAACGCAAAACTTATCGAGCAGACAGATCCGGACGGCGCTGTCACTAAAAATGAATTCAATGAAAATGGCGACTTAATCCTCACTATCGACCCGCTTGGCAATGAAACCCGTCATGTCTACAACGATTTCCAACAACGGGTGATGACCGTATTGCCCGATGGTGAAGTGATTGAATACCAATACTGGCGGGGCAACCTTCGCCGGGTTATTCAGGGCAAGCGAAACTGGCGCTATAAATACAATGCGCAGGGAGACATCACAGAGAAACGGGATCCGTTAGGCCAGGACACGTTTTACCGATACAACGGGCAGGGCCTGCTGACTGAAATCGCCTATCCGGACGGCAGCAAACATCAACTTGCCTGGAACCGTTTAGGCATGCTGATAGGCGAGACCTATCCTGATGGTTCTCAAGCTTGCTATCGCTACGACATTTTTGGCCGAATTATTTTAGAGAAGTCCGCCATTGGCGCTGTAACCCAATATGAGTGGGACAACGCTGACAGGCTGAGTAAAGTGACCCTGCCTTCCGGTCAAACCAAGCATTTCGAATACAATGGCTATGGCAAGGCAACCCGCGTTATTGATGAAAACGGACTGGAAACCCAGTACGAGTATCACCCCAATACCGACCTTGTCAGTCAGGTCATTCAACCTGACGGCTCTACACTTCGTTACCAGTACGACAATGCGAAAAACTTCGTTACTGCCATCATCAACGAGCGCAACGAAACCTATCAAATCGATTACTTTGCCAACGGTTTGGTGCGCAGTGAAACCACCTTTGATGGTCGTCGATTTGGTTATGAATACGACCTCAACGGCAAACTTCTGAAGAAAACCGAAATAGGGACTCAAGGCACAAAACTCGAGACCGTTTTCGAACGCGATACCATGGGCAGGCTAACCAAGAAAACCCTGCCCGACGGCCAAGAGGTCACTTACAGCTATGACCAGTTCGGGCAGTTAATCAGCGTCGATGACGGAGAGACACCACTTGCCTGGCACTATGACTTACTCGGCAGACTGACCGAAGAACACCAAAACTGGGCATCGAACTTTTTCGAGTATGACTGCGTTGGAAATCTCTCTCACTGGCAATTACCTGATGCCAACAAACTCAGCTTCGAGCGCACTGCCGGTGGTGTACTCAACCGCATCATGCTCGATGATGAGCAACTGACCCGCCACCATTACCAAAATGGTTTGGAAACCGCCCGTAATCAAGGTGATATTCTCAGCCGCTTCCAGCATGACGAACAAGGACGACTCACTGCCCATACCCAGCATCAAAACGGGCGTCAGACGCAATCCCGCCACTATCTCTATGGTACCGATGGCAACCTGAGCGAGATGACAGATAGCCGATTCGGCAGTGTCTATTACGACTACGACCCACTATCACGTCTGAAGAAAACCCGTGGCGTTGTTGATGAGTCATTTACCCATGACCCAGCCGGTAACCTGCTCGAGCAAGCGATGGGCGTGGAAGCGGGAAGAAAACCGTTCAGCGTCGAAGGCAATCAGCTTCGGTTTCATGGCGACACTCACTATGAATACGACGAGTTTGGGCGGCTCACCACAGAAAAACGCGGCAAAGAACAAAGCCTTGATACGCACTATGACTACGACTGCCAGCACCGCTTAACTAAAGCCAATTTGCCAGATGGTTCATTCGCCACCTACAAATACGATGCATTCGGCCGGCGCATTGAAAAGCGCGTAACGGATAAGCTTGGCAACGTCAGAACCACCGAGTTTGTCTGGCAGGGCGACACCCTGATTGCCGAAACCAGCAACGACCATTACCAGACATACATCTACGAACCCGGTACCTTTAAGCCTTTGGCAATGCTGTCGGGCGAAGGAACAGATTGCGAGGTTTACCACTACCACCTAGACCAAATCGGCACGCCAACCGACATCACCGATTTACACGGTAAATCCGTCTGGTCAGTACAATACCGCGCCTACGGTAATGTGCTGAGAAAGCATGTCGAACAAATCTCCAACCCGTTACGTTTTCAGGGGCAGTATTTCGACGAAGAAACCGGACTTCATTACAACCGACACCGTTACTACAGCCCAAATACAGGGCGATTCATTACAGCAGACCCCATCGGTTTGGCAGGTGGATTAAACAACTACCAATATGTGCCTAATCCTACGGGGTGGGTGGATCCGTTGGGGTTGGCGCATCTAAAGGGAGCAGGGGCATGTTGTGGAAGTAGCGGAGGTGGAAATGGAGATCAGACACCAATCCATAATGCGTGGAATGAGTTCCAAAAAGCTCACAAAGGTCAATTTAATTCTCCTGCCGAAGCTTCTCAAGCATACCAAGACTTAATAAAAAACCAGTCTCCTTGGCCCTATGGATTTGACTATGAATCAACACGTCAGACTTATGACGCTGGTGAATTCAACATGATAACTAACGCTGGAAAACCTAATGAACCCGGTAGGTTTGGTACTTTCGACAGTATCCCAAACGAAGCTTATGGTCGAAATCAGTTAGCAATCAAAGAGGAATGGAAAGAGACACTGGACGATGTAACGATTTATCGAATCACGAAGCCAACAGAGTTTTATGTTGGACCAGTTGGTCCACAAATAGATACTTTGCCAAATGGGAAGAGAAGATACCTTCCCGGGGGTGGGACACAAATTCAATTTGCTGATAATTCACAGTGGGGTAAAGCCGTTCCAAATAGGTATAATAAGTTTACAAATGATGCTCACCTGGAAATCGTTGATTCAAAACCTCTTCCAAAGGACTGATTATGATATTTGAAGTTAATCGAGAATATTCCAACTTCCAAGTAACGAAGCTCGATATCACTTGGAGATATGAAGGGAAGCTGCAATCTGCCAGCTTTCCATATGACATCGCCATCTATGATATTGATGACGAACATGCATTCCTAATCGGTGATCTTGGTTGTGTTTATTTACTCCCATATGACAATTCTGAAAAAGAGTACTTTTCAATAAGCAGCAATACGGATCTAGAGTATTACTATATAGAAAAATCAACAATTTCCCCCACAGGGTATCTGATAGTTTTAAATCCTCTACGTGGGGAGCATTTAAATAAATGGGGCGACTTAGTACAATTTGAGTTAGATATAAAGAAACGGACCATTGGGAATAAAATTGGCATAAAGAGATAATGCAAACGTAGGGAACAGAGAGATCAATAACGACTATTTGTTGGGTCCCACATGAATGACTTTCAAATTTGACAACGTAACACTAATGCCTGAGAAGTAAAAAATTATGACAGATGAGCAACTATATGAAAATCTCTCTTACTTAATAAATAAGTATGTTTCAGCTAGTAGCAAAAAAAATATGCTGCTAAAAGAAATAGAAACTCGAGGTTTCTATGGCGTAAAGGGAATCCTCCATGAGATTTCCTCTTCAGATATTGGTGTAGATAGCAAAGACTCTGAATTAATAAAGGAAATTTCTTTTTATTTTGTATAGGTAACTCCTGGAATAGAGCCAATTAAATAGGAAACTCAAAGCGGGGATAGGAGTTTCTCATCCTCACTCATGTATTTCTGCATCCAATTACATCTCATGAATGTGATTTCGTATCCAACTCAAAGCTACTGTTTTCCGACCAGAGCTCTATGATGGAGTTCTACGAGTAGAAATTCACTCCCATCAAGAGGCAAACGGACATGCTCACCTCAGATCAAATAAACGAATTTATTCAAACCAATAACCTCAACAGCAGCGTGGTTTGCCTTCATTCCGCATACAAGTCGTTTGGGGGTGTGGATGGCGGGCCGGAGACGATTATTGACGGTTTTCTGGGCAACGACTGCACCATGGTGTGCCCCGCATTTTTCTATGAATCGAGAACCTTCCCTCCCACAGCCAACTACCAGAACAACGGTGTGGATTACGCAAAAGTGCCTGAGATGCGTTGCGTCAATTACCAAGAAAACACTGAGCAGATTGAAGCCTGCATGGGGGCCATTCCAAGAGCCTTGCTGAAGCATCAACGCGCGGTTCGCAGTAAACACGCTGGCGGCTCGTTTATCGTCGCGGGTGACAGAGCCATTGATCTGCTGGAAAGCCAGTCGCACCTTAACGTGTACTCCATTTACAAGAACATCTATCAGTCAGGTAAAGATGCTTACATTGTGCTGGCGGGTGTCGATTTGACGGCTTGTACCCCTGTGCATTTTGCTGAGGAACTCGCAGGCAGAAAGCTATTCAGGCGATGGTCGGTGTTTCATGGTCAAATCGTGGAGATTGAGGAAGGCTCGTGCTCAGAGGGGTTCGGGAATCTGAACGAACAGGTGTCGCACTTGGAAACCGTTGCCAAACTGGGTGACAGCAAGGTGAAAATTTATAAGTTCCGACCCTTTATCGATGCGCTGGCGGCTGCTATCAAAACCCAGCCTGACATCACCCATTGTGCAGATCCTTCGTGTATACGGTGCCAGGATATGGTCGCAGGTGGCCGCAGTGATTTGCGGGTTGCCAGTCGATAAACCCCAGACGGCCTGCCTTATATGCCAAAGCCCATTGTGTTCAATGGGCTTTGTCTGTGTTGATACTTAACGGCACCAATTAACGGATTGCTTTTACCAAACTGTCACAGAAAGCATGGGTCGACAGGTTACGCTGTTTCACTTGCTCATCCATCCAGCCAGTTTTCAACGTATTCACCCAATCTTCCAGCATGTCTTTGAAGCCTTTACTGGCGAGGGTATCTGTCCAGTCAGCGAGTTCGATAACTTCCGTCTTGCCGTGCTCAAATTTCTCGCCCCGCAGAAAGCCATTGAAATGGCACGCTTCATTTTCAAAGCTCATGGAAACGGATTCACACGTTTTACCAAACAGACGGTTCATTTGTCCGTTGTATAGCCGGCCATCTTCTTCCCAGCTCAGATTGATCATCGAGATCTTACCGCCCTGGCGTTGCACTGAAATCTGAACATCCTGCTGATCTAACTTTCCTTGAACGTTCAATGAATCAATCACGTGGATCATGTCGTCAAACACATAATCCTGCGGATCTCCGGGAAGATTGAAGCGGTGCTTGTGCCAGGAAAGCGTGAGCAAGTCTTCACGCTTAATCAAGTCTCGCCAAAGGGGGATATAACGGCGGTTAAAACCCACAAACAGTGGTACAGAATGTTGCTCCGACAAGTCATGAAGCTTTTGGTAGTCGGCAAGACTCAAGGTGGCGGGTTTATCGACAAACACCGGTATTCCGCGCTCCAGGAAATACGAGGCAATGGCAGCATGTGTTTCGCTGCCGGTATGGATCATCACGCCATCAAGGTTCATGTCTACCAGTTCACGATAGTCACAACAGGTTTGCGCTATACGGTATTCTTCTGCAACCTTGGCGAGTTTTTCCGGGTTGCGGGTGCAAAGCACCAGTTCAAGTCCTGCCATCCGTGACAACAAAGGCAGGTAAGCTTTAGTAGCAATATCGCCAAGCCCAATTACCGCGATTTTCATATTCGAATTCCCTCAAAGACTAGAGACTGTAGTCACGCTCAACCTTGGCAATGCGGGTCGTAAAAGTGGCGTACCATTTTTTATGACCAAGCCGTTGGGCTTCTACATGTTCAACATTGTCTTTCCAAAGCTTAATCGCGTCGAGATCCGTCCAATACGAAACCGTGATACCCAGACCATCCCGGGCAGACTCTACGCCAAGAAAGCCAGGTTGCTGTTTTGCCATTTCAACCATTCGTTCAGCCATTTCGCCATAGCCTTCTTCGATATCGGTTCGGATATTAGTGAAAATGACTGCGTAGTAGGGAGGATTAGGGGTTTGAGCTATCTCAGACATGGGGCGCTCCTTAGCCATTTTGCGGTGGCGCAATAACGCCCAGCATACCACTAAACGCGGTATTCACATCTTTAAGCAAACGTCTTTGCTATGGAGATAAACTGTTTTTTCGTCACAAAGTAGCATTGCGGCCAACCTTTTGAGCGCATAGTTTTATATCAGTGCAGTCAAGAGGTTAAGCAATCATGGACAGTAAGGCTATCACCCGGGCGACGCGCAGCGTGCTCGCCGTCATCGCATTATGTTTGGTTTCCTTTTTCTCCGCCGCAGCCGACCTGCCAGTGGTGAAAGTGGGTGTCCTCAAATTTGGCACCATCAATTGGGAAATGGACGTCATCAAGCGCTACAAGCTGGATGAGAAAAACGGCTTTGATCTGGAAGTGATTCCATTGGCCGCCAAAAACGCTTCATCCGTTGCGCTCCAGGGCGGGGCGGTAGATGTCATCTTCTCTGACTGGGTATGGGTAAGCCGTCAGCGCGCAGCCGGAAAAACCTATACCCTCTCCCCCACCTCAGCGACCGCGGGCGGTTTGTTTGCGGCAGCGGAGATAGAGATGTCCTCTCCCTGCGACTTAGACGGCGCAGAACTGGGGATAGCCGGGGGCTCGGTCGATAAAACCTGGTTGATGTACCAAGCCTATTGTAAGGCCACAGAAAACAGGGACATCAGCGCGATCACCGAGCAGCAGTTTGTCGCACCGCCTCTATTAAACAAATTGATGATGCAGCAAAAGCTGCCTGTCGGCATTAACTTCTGGCACTACGGTGCGCGACTCAAAGCAGCTGGGTTTAAACCGGTGATCAGTCTCGATGAGATTGTCTCTGGTCTTGGGATCGACGCGCAGGTTCCTATGCTGGGTTGGGTATTTGATGAAAAGTGGGCGGAGGAAAATCCTAAGTTGGTCTCTGCATTTTTGAATACGTCTGACCAAGCACGGCAAATATTACAAACCTCGGATGAGGAGTGGGACATTATCCGTCCACTGACCAAAGCCGAAAATGATGCTGTGTTTGAAGCATTGAGAAGCGCCTACCGCAGCGGCTTTTCAGGTACATTTGGCGCAGAGCAGCTCAACGCTGCGACCCAGATATTCGATATTCTCGCCAAAGAAGGCGGACCAAAACTGGTGGGGAAATCTTCCACGCTGAGTGATGGCACCTTCTGGATGCCGCAATAGAAGGATCAGCCAGCGCGTGAGTCTGCCAAATTACAAACGCCTGATTTTACCCGTTGCACTTCTGGTGCTTTGGCAATGGTCAGCAGTGCTGATCGCCAGCAGCGATTATCCCACCCCGGTGCAGGTATATCAGGCATTTGTTTTTGAACTGACTCAGGAGCAGATGGTTTATCACCTGGCTATAACGCTCTGGCGCGTCTTCCTGAGCTTTGTTATCTCCATGGTGCTTGGGGTAATTTTCGGCATCATGATGGGACGTTTCCCAAAGCTCAATGAATTGTCTGATCCGCTCCTGATTCTGGCGCTGAACATCCCGGCGTTGGTCACTATTTTGCTTTGTTATCTCAGTATCGGGCTGGTTGAAGCTGCCGCCGTTACCGCCGTCGCACTCAACAAAATCCCCACTGTTGTTGCCATGATCCGGGAAGGTGCGCGCGTGGTGGATAACGATTTGCTCGATGTCGCCAAAGTCTTCCGCCTTCCTCCTTCCAAACGCTTTTTTAAGGTCTTCCTACCCCAGTTATACCCTTACATCATGGCGTCAGCGCGAACCGGATTGTCATTGATTTGGAAAATTGTATTGGTGGTAGAGCTTCTAGGGCGCAGCAATGGCGTTGGCTTCAAGCTGCACACCTTGTTTCAGTTTTTTGATATCGCCGGGATCTTGGCGTACACCTTTGCATTCGTCGCCGTCATCTTTGTGCTCGAAGCACTGATCTTCCGCCCATTGGACAATATCGTTTCCAGGGGGCGGGCATGATATCCATCAAACTCAATATTGAAAGCAAACGCTACCCAAACGGCGAGCCAGTGATCAGCGAACTGCACGGCAAAATCAAAGCCGGCAAAATTACCGCGATTATTGGCCCCTCGGGATGCGGGAAATCAACCTTGCTGAACATGATCGCCGGGTTGGAAACAGCCAGACACCGTGAGATCCGCTTTTCTGATGATGAAAGCGAAAACCGGCCACGTATTGGCTATATTTTCCAGACGCCAAGACTGATGCCCTGGCTGACGACACGTGAAAACCTCGAACTGATCGGCGGCAAAGGTAACCCTGCCATCACTGATCTGCTCGATGCCATGGGTATATTGGATAAGCAGAACACCTACCCCGCAGCCCTTTCAGGTGGGATGCAGCGCAGGGTCAGCATTGCACGGGCATTTGTGTATCAGCCCGATTTGCTGTTGCTCGACGAGCCATTTACCTCGCTCGATGCCCCTACCGCGGATCAACTCAGGCAACTGCTACTGGCTCAATGGCGACAGCAACAATCCACCATGGTGTTTGTTACCCATGACCTGCGCGAAGCAATTTCGCTGGCAGATGAAATCTGGTTTCTCAGCCGCTCGCCAACTTCTGTGGTGCACACCCTGACAGTTATTCAACCACCGGAGCGCCTTATAAGCAGCAACGATGGCAGAGAGTCCATCGATGAAATAGCCTCAGCGCTGCTCGTGAAACACCCCAACTTACTGAGCGGCGAAACCAGCAAGACTACGTAACTTTTTTGCAGATTGGGGTATACTGCTTCTCCTTTCTTATTGCCCGGTGGAATTCATAATGGCAAAGACCCTGACACAGGAACGCATCGACGAAATCCTGAAACTTGACCTTGACCAGCGTTACAAATATCTGGTGAAAGAAGTCGTCGAGAACCGTGAAATCTGGATCCTGACTGACGAGCACGGCTGTGTAATGCTCAACACCGAAGACGAGGATTGTGTTCCTGTATGGCCGAATGAAGAGTTCGCGCAAGAGTGGGCAACCGGCGAGTGGGAACATTGCAAACCAGAAGCGATTGGCCTGAACAAATGGCACAGCCGCTGGACCAACGGTCTGCTGGACGATGAACTGTCGATCGTGGCGTTTCCTAACACCGATCTGGAAGGCGTGGTACTGTTCCCGGACGAGTTTGATTTCGACCTGACCAACCAGGCGAAAAAGCAAAAACGCTAAGCGTTGCGGCGCTGCACCCGCTTTGAAGTAGAGCGGAAAACGTAATAACGGGCATTTCGCCCGTTTTTTTATTGTTTCTCCAACAGCACCATCACTTCTGCATGCTGAGTGTGGGGGAACATATCAAACCACTGCAGGCGTTTAACCGCATATTCCGGCAAACCATCGATGTCTGCTTTCAGGGTGTCCGGATTGCAGCTGGAATAGATGATATGTTGGGGAGCCAACTCCGCCAATTGCGCCACCAGCGCTTTGCCCAATCCGCGGCGTGGTGGGTTGACCAGCACCAGTTCAGGGGCTGTTTGCTGCATTTGGGAGAACTTGGCTGAATCCAATGCATCGAAATCCAGGTTCTTGATACCCATTTCTGCCGCAGAGCGTTTGGCACTGGCAATGGCTTCCGGTTCAATCTCAATGCCGGTGACCGCGTCGGTCACTGATGCGCAATGCAGCGCAAAACCGCCCACGCCACAGAACAAATCCCACATGCGCTTCGGTGCGATCTCTTTTACCCATTCGCGGGCCGTCGCATAGAGTTTTTCCGCCACATCAGGGTTAGTCTGGAAGAAACTTTTCGGACGCACCACCAGCGGCACATCGTTAAACCTTTCAACCAGATGCTGCTCTTCCGTCAGGAAGATTTCTTCATCTCCTTCCAGCCTTGCCATGTGTACCGGTTGCAGGTTAACCGATACCACACGCACTTTCGGGAAGGCTTCTCTCAATCTTGCCAGATTAGCTTCAACACGCGGCATCGCATCGAGGCTTCGCATGACAAAGCGCAGCATAAACTCGCCCGAATGCGCGGCGCGGGTAAGAAGAATAAACTTCAGCTCGCCCTTTTTCTTTAACTTGTTATACGGCGGAATACCGGACGTACGGATCCAATCCTGAAGGTAATCAAGCAGTGCCTGCATGTCTTCGGTGTACAGAGGGCAATGGGTCAGGCTGACCAGTTCATTGCTGGCACCCTGTTTGACATCCGCACCGAGAACCGGCTGATGCGCCGCGCCAAGCACCACCATTTTGGCTTTGTTGCGACAGGCGGTTTCTTCGCTCAATACCGGTGATAACCACTGCTCAGGCAGACGGCTTTCAAACAGGGATTTCAGCGCATTATCTTTGTCTGTAACCTGCTGAGCGTAAGGAACGCCCATCAGTTCACAGGAACGACATTTGTGCTGATCGAAGAATTTGCAATGCATAGAGCTCTACCGCCGAAAGAAAGGACAACCCGAAATCCGCGGTGAAAATCACCCGATTAAGGCAGCCCGGTACCATAGAATAACTTTGTGACGCGTATCATAACTTGCTCCCCCAGATCAGGCGAGGAAAACGCGCCATTTTCAGCGCTGTTATGGCGGTTTTAGCTGTCGAGATATAGGCAGTGGTTGACTCGGGATATCGCAACGCGACTTCGTTTCATTAATCGCCATTTACCGCAATCACTTCGCACCACATCAGTGCATCTTGCTGGCAAAGTCGCACTACAAAGAAGCAAACAGAAAACTCGCCGCTGGAAAAACAACAATTCAACTACCATTTCAGTGCAATTACATCACGTTATTTAACAGTACGTTAAAAGCGCGCCGCACCCACATTGCGCCATGCTGCACCGCTTCTGCGCAGACAGGCACGAATTATGCTTAACACACCACCAGAAATTGCAATCTCATGGACGTAGAGGAATAACAACAGTGGACAATATCAGTAGCGCGATTCAAACGCTGTCCGAAAGCGCAAACACACTTTTTATCTTGATTGGCGCCATCATGGTGCTGGCCATGCACGCCGGTTTTGCCTTTTTGGAGGTTGGCACAGTTCGCCATCGTAATCAGGTCAATGCACTGGCAAAAATCATGTCTGACTTTGGCTTCTCAGCCATTGCCTATTTCTTTATCGGCTATTGGGTGGCCTACGATGTGACCTTTTTCGGCAGCGCAGATGAGTTGGCGCAAGGCAACGGCTATGAACTGGTCAAATTCTTCTTCCTGATGACCTTTGCAGCCGCGATTCCTGCCATCATTTCCGGCGGTGTGGCCGAGCGTGCCAAGTTCACCCCCATGCTGATTGCTGCCGCTACCATTGTCGCTTTTGTTTACCCCTTCTTTGAGGGGCTTATCTGGAACAGCAACTACGGATTCCAGGATTGGCTAAACGAAACCTTTGGCGCCCCTTTCCATGACTTCGCAGGCTCCGTTGTGGTTCACGCTGTGGGCGGATGGATTGCCCTCGCCGCCATTATGATCCTCGGTGTACGTAAAGGCCGTTACCGCGGCGGGAAACTGATTGCCTTCGCACCCTCCAATATCCCCTTCCTTGCGCTGGGTGCGTGGATCCTGACCGTCGGTTGGTTTGGTTTTAACGTCATGTCTGCGCAAACCATGGATGGCATCAGCGGCCTGGTAGCAGTAAATACCTTGATGGCAATGGTCGGCGGCATTGTCACTTCACTTATCGCCGGTAAGAATGACCCCGGCTTCCTGCATAATGGTCCACTGGCAGGCTTGGTGGCTGTGTGCGCAGGCTCAGACTTGATGCACCCGATTGGTGCGTTGATCACCGGTGGTGTGGCGGGCGTATTGTTCGTCTGGCTGTTTACCCAGATTCAAAACCGCTTCCACATTGATGATGTACTGGGTGTCTGGCCGCTGCACGGTATTTGTGGTGTCTGGGGTGGCATTGCTGCAGGTATCTTCGGCTCTGAAGCGCTGGGTGGCTTGGGCGGCGTCAGCTTCATCTCCCAGATCATCGGAACGGTTGCCGGTGTGGTCGTTGCCTTTGTCGGGGGCTGGGTTGTTTACACTGTGGTGGACAAAGTGTCCGGCATCCGTCTTAGCGAAGAAGACGAATACAATGGCGCTGATCTGGCTATCCACAAAATCGGCGCAACATCAGAAGACTGATCGCGCTGAAACACTTTGCTTTGATAAGAGCCTTTCGGGGCTCTTTTCTTTTTGGGATATCTTGGGAGGCGATTCATAGCACAGTGTAAGTTGACTGACCTATCAGCGAACCCGGGCGTTTTCTCCGACATATTTTGAAACATCCATCTGCAGTGAATGAGCTTTAACCCTTTCCCTTTCAATAAATTAGGTTTTTAAATAGAGAACACCTTTTCAGGCAGTATGCGTTGGGTAGTGTGCGGTCCATCCATAGAAAAGCATCAGAAAAATGTTAAAACCACATTGAAAGGATGAACATGTTTAAACAACTCGGATGCGCCACCATGATGCTACTCGCCGGCAGCGCCGCTGCCCAAACCCTTCCTGCTACCAGCCATGCCGTGGTGTATGAAGGTCGCACGGTGAAAGACTACGGAGAGGGCACGGTTGCCTACAACTGGCCCGGCACCACCATCAAAACCCGCTTTATCGGCTCGAAACTCTCGATGAATCTCATCGCCAACGGCGACCACTTTGATGTGGTCGTGAATGGCAAACTCTCCCATAAAATCGTCACCAACGTGGGTAGCCAGCCGCAAACAGTGACTGTGTTCGACAGCAACAGCGAACAGGACGTCACCATTGAAGTGGTTAAACGGACAGAAAACTACGAGTCCATGACCAAGGTTGTTTCCTTTGAACACGACGGCACCTTGCAGGGGATCTGGCAATCCGAACCGCATATCCTGTTTATCGGAGACTCTATCAGCGCAGGCTTTGGCAGTGAATCTGAAAAACGCGAGTGTAGCTGGGAAGAGGTCTATGCTTCGTCGAACGCCCGTCTCGCCTTCCCGCACCGTACCGGCGATGCCCTGGGTGCCAGCATCACCCAAATTTCGTTTTCAGGTTTAGGCCTTATCCGCAACTGGAACGGCAACCAGCCCCATCACAACCTGACCTACTATGCCGATAAAGCCGGTGCCATTTACGGTTTAAATGCCGATTTTGAAGATACCTATCCGGATCTGATTGTGGTGGAAGTGGGTACCAACGATTTCAGTACCGATCCCCAACCCCATGAACCCTGGGCGAATATCGACGAAGTGAAATCCGCCTGGACACAGCGCATGGTTGAATTTGTCACCGATCTGCGTTCACGCTACAACGCGGTGAATATCGTTTTGATGCCGCGTCCGGCGTATCCCTATGACTACATCATTCCCGCAACAGATGAAGCCATCACCCTGCTCAATGAAAACGGGCAGCAAGGAATATACCGTCACACCTTTTCTTCACCCCTTGAAGGTTGTATCTGGCACCCCACGGCCAGTGAACACGCCGATATCGCCAGCAAGCTGGCCGGTTTTATAACTAGCAACAAACTGCTTTAACCCCTTAGCCCACCGACGCAATGCCTCTGTGTCGGTGGGCATTTTTTCGCTAGAATCCCCACAACACGTCATCAATAATCCCGCCATGAAGCTCATCGAAACCCTGATTGAAAAAGACCCCGTCCGTCAGCAAGCATTGAAATGCCTGCAAGCCCTCAACTTACCTCAGGGGTATCTCGCCGCCGGGTTTGTGCGTAATTTGGTATGGGATCACCTGCACCAGAAAACCACCCCGACGCCGCTCAATGATGTGGATGTGATCTATTTTGATCCGGATGAAGCCGACGCGAATAACTGCTTTGCGTATGAAAGAGTGCTGACGGAAAGCATGCCCTCACTGAACTGGCAAGTGAGGAATCAGGCTAAGATGCATCTTCGTAACGGCGATGCACCTTACACAGATGTAGTTGATGCCATGAGTTACTGGCCGGAAAAGGAAACCGCAGTCGCTGTCCGTTTGGTGCCAGATAACGCGCTGGAATGTGTCTCTGCTTTTGGGTTTGGCTCCCTTTTGGCGCTCAACATCACCCCTAACCCCAAACGCGATATCGCCCTTTTCCATCACCGTATCGAATCCAAGCAGTGGCTCACACTCTGGCCTAAACTGCAGCTTCAGGATATGTAACCGAAACGAGTCATCCACGTTGTGAATCCTTAGGTGCTAGACGCTGCCTCCGCCCCTGTGCCGCGTTTACTTTTTGACCTACAGGTCACATTCCTGATCATCTTTGCGACATAAGCTAAAGCGGATTCTCAAATATATTCAGGATGCTATGGAAGTTTTACTGCTCGTCGGCCTTATCGTTATCAATGGCCTTTTCGCGATGTCTGAAATTGCACTGGTGGCTGCCAAAACCAGCCGGTTAAAAAAACTGGCTGAAACCCATAAAGGTGCACTCATCGCGCTTTCTCTTAAAGAGAACCCAACCACCTTCCTTTCTACCATTCAAATCGGCATCACGGTTATTGGCCTTTTAAGCGGTATCGTGGGTGAATCAACCCTGTCCAAACCCTTTGCCGAATTCCTTGTTTCCATCGGTATGCACGTCAAAGTCGCCGATTACTTCTCCACCGCGTGTGTGGTTGTGGGCATTACCTATTTTGCGATCGTGGTCGGTGAATTGGTGCCCAAACGCATCGCCCAGTCCCACGCAGAATCCATTGCCGTGCAAGTCGCACGCCCAATCCAAATCGTCTCCCTGTTGACCAAGCCCTTTGTCTTCGCGCTCAGCTTCTCAACCCAAACCTTGTTGAAGCTGCTCAGAGTGGAAGATCAGAACGAAGATGCGATCACCGAAGACGATATTCAGGCCATGCTGAGTGAAGGTTCTCAATCTGGCGTGATTGAACCCCGCGAGCAGACCATGATTGGCAATATTTTCCATCTCAATGACCGCTTGGTTAGCTCGCTGATGACCCCGCGCCGCGATATCCATTCACTCGACATCACCCAGCCAATTGAGCAGGTCATCAACCGCATCCGCAGCACCAAGCACAGTGTGTTCCCGGTTTGTCGCGGCAATCTGGAACACGTTATCGGCACCGTTTCATCCAAGCTGCTGCTCAACCACGCCAACGATCTGTCCATCACCACCGTGGTTAAACTGCTCAAGCAGCCGGTTTATGTACCCGAGTCGATGAAAGGGCTGACCTTGATTGACTACATGCAGCGCAGCGGCGCTGAAATGGCTTTTATTGTCGATGAATATGGCGATATCCAGGGGTTGGTGACCCATTACGATTTACTCGAAGCGATTGCGGGAGAGCTGTCACTGTCACCACAGGATTTATGGGCCAAAGCCCTGCCGGAAGGTGGTTGGGAAATGGATGCCCTGATCCCGATGAATGAGTTCAAAAGCCGCCTTGGTATTTCCGCACTGGAAGGGGAAGAACAGGAAGGCTTCCAGACCCTGAACGGCATGCTATGTTGGCTGGCTGAACGGGTTCCCGGAGAGGGAGAAGTGCTTAACCACCAAGGCTGGCAATTTGAAATCCAGCGGGTTCAACACCACCGCATCGACAAAGTGAAAGTCACGCCGGAAGAGCCCGTCGACGTGTGATTTCTCAGGGATGGGAAAGAAGATATCCATCACGTTGCTTAAGAATCAGAAGGATAAGTACGTCATTTTCCGAACTTTGTGTCACGTCAAGTTTATTTCTGTGTAATAAATTTATAACAAATCATTCGTACCGTTCCTTCGGTACGAATGTCCATCGCACCTCGTTGGGTGACACCGGTGGATACCCAAAACGTTCACTTAAGTGACTTCACAGAAAAATGGAAACAGGACAAAAGGGAAATAAGATGAACAGCGTGAAACTCTCCGTCATAGCTGCCAGCACCCTTCTGCTGGCTCAAACTGCCAATGCAGAAACACTCCGCCTGCTGACATGGGGTGGCTATGCGCCACAAGAAGTGATTGATCAGTTCGAGGATGAAACCGGTATCGAGGTGAAGGTCACCAAGTCCAACAACGAGGACATGATCTCCAAACTGCGCGCAACCCGTGGTGCAGGTTTTGACCTGGTTCAGCCAAGTCAGGACAGGATTTCCGGCGCCCAGCGTGATTTTGATATCTACCAGCCGATCGACCTGAGCAAAATCGACACCAGCCTGCTGATCCCTTCTATGCTGGAAGCCACCAAAAAGAACACCGCACTCAACGGCGATGTCTACGGTGTGCCGCACATCTGGGGAACCAGTGGACTGGTGGTAGACACCAAAACCGCCGCTGGCATCAAAGACTACACCGATCTCTGTGACGCAGCGTACAAAGGCAAAGTGTCTTACCGCCTCAAGCGTCCAACCTTGATTGGTTTTGCTTTTGCCATGGGTGAAGACCCCTTTGCAGCCTACAACGACCCCGCCAAGTACCAGGAAATTCTCGACAAGGTGCAGGCAAAACTTATCGAGTGTAAGCCAAACGTGAAAGCCTACTGGTCAGGCGGCGATGAGCTTCTGAACTTGGTTCGCTCCGGCGAAGTGGTTGGCGCAATGGCATGGGATGCGGGTGGCTGGAAAGTGAACCGAGACAACCCGGATATCAACTTTGTGGCACCGACTTCCGGCGCACTGGGCTGGATTGATACCTTCGCCATTCCAAAGAAATCCAAGGCGGTAGACGCTGCTTACCAATGGATAAACTTTGTAAACCAGCCTGAAATTGCTGCCAAGATCACCGAATCGGCCGGTAACTTTACCGCGTCAAAAGGTGCGGACAACTTTGTGAACGACACAGCGAAAACCCAGTTCCAAACCAGTTTCCCGCAAGCGGCTATCGACAACATCAAGTGGTACCCAACGGTGCCTGCCGGTCTTGAAGAAATGGAAGGACTGGTACTGGATCGCGTCAAAGCCGCGAACTGATCACCACCAGCAACACTCAACGGCCTGTGTTGAATCAGGCCGTTGTCTCTTTTTAGACAGGCACTTTTTCCTTCAAAAACACTGGGCGTAGTATTCATGGCAGAAAACCCCATCCCGGATCTGGAATGCCGGGCGCTGAGTAAATCATTTTCCACTTTCACCGCCGTTGACAAGGTGGACGTGACTGTCCCCAAAGGCAGCTTTTTCTCCATCCTTGGCCCTTCAGGCTGTGGCAAAACCACCCTGCTGCGCATGTTAGCCGGGTTCGAGCAGCCCACTTCCGGTGACATTTTTATCAAAGGCTCACGGGTCAACGACATTGCCCCCAACCGCCGCCCGGTCAACATGGTATTCCAGCACCTTGCACTGTTCCCGACCATGACAGTGGCTGAAAACATCGGCTATGGCCTTCGCCGCCGCAAAACGCCCAAGCATGAAATTGACTCGAAGGTGGATGAAGTGCTGGCGCGGGTCGGTCTTTCCGGCAGTGGCCCAAAACAAATTTCCCAACTTTCCGGCGGTCAGAAACAACGCATCGCCATCGCCCGCTGTCTGGTATTAAACCCGGACGTTCTCCTTCTGGATGAACCGTTGGGCGCGCTGGATTTGAAACTGCGCGAGCAGATGAAAGTGGAGCTGAAACACCTGCAGCAGGAATTCGGCACCACCTTCGTTTACATCACCCACGACCAGTCGGAAGCGCTGGTGATGTCTGATCAAGTTGCTGTGATGAACCGTGGCCGCTTTGAACAGCTCGGCACACCGCAAGATTTGTATTACTCCCCTGCCACCGCCTTTGTCGCCCAGTTCGTGGGCGAAAACAATCACCGCAGTGGCAAGGTGTCTGAAGTGAACGGCCAAACCGTGGTGATCACCGGAAAATCGGGCGAGCGCATGATGGCAAGTGCCAGTCACCCAATGACGGTAGGCGAAAGCGTGGATGTGTTTGTCCGCCCGGAAGCGATTGCGATTGCCTTCCCTGACCAAAAACCGCAGCAGGCCGAAAACGGCGTGGATGTGGCGGTGAAAGAGATCCTGTTCGACGGTTCGCGCAGCCAGTTGGTGGTGGAAAACCCACAGCAACAGACCACCTTCTCAGTACAGTTGCCGCAAACCGAAAACTTTCGCCGTATCCGTCCCGGCGACCAGTTATTTATTCACTGGCAGGCAGCGGTATCCCACTGTTTGCCCAAGGCATAACGGGAGGCTGTGATGATTGAACGCGGCAACCGTCTGGCACTCTACCTGCTCCTCACGCCCTTTCTGCTCTGGCTGGTATTGCTGATCATTTTGCCCCATGTGCAGATGTTCAATATCTCTATCCACGACCGCATTGTGGGTGGGGATACGGTGTTGAGCCTTGAAAACTACGCCACCTTTTTCACCGAGCCCCTTTACTGGCGCACCTTCGCCCGCACAGCGATTATGTCGCTGCTGGCAACTGTGCTCACCCTGCTGATCGCCTTTCCAGTGGCGTTTTACATCGCCAAAGTGTGTCAGGGGAAAACCAAAAGCCTGCTGTTCGTTGCCTGCCTGCTGCCATTCTGGGTCAGCGAACTGGTGCGCTCCTATGGCTGGATGATCCTGCTGCGTGAGTCCGGGCTTGTCAGCAGTTTGCTGCAATACCTTGGCCTTGCCGATCAACCCGTAGAAATGCTCTACAACGATGCCACCATCATGATCGGGCTTGTCTACACCTCCATGCTGTTTATGGTAGTGCCACTGGTCACAACGCTCGACAGCCTCGACAACAGCCTGATTGAAGCGGCGTACGATTTAGGCGGCAGCAGCTGGGACGTGCTGCGCGAAGTGGTGATCCCCCATGCCATGAGCGGGATTGTCGCCGGTTGCATCGTCGTGTTTATGCTCACGCTCGGTAACTACCTCACGCCAACCCTGCTTGGCGGTAAAGACAGCCTCTGGTTCACCGAGCAAATCTTCACCCAGTTCATTACCCGCTTTAACTGGGAACAGGGTTCAGCATTCGGCATTTTGCTGCTCGCGTTGTCGTCGTTGATGGTGTGGGGCGGCCTCAAGCTTACCCGCCAGTCATTCGTTAAAACTATGGGGTGACTTATGATTCCGTCATTACCGACCAACCGCACCCTGTCGCGCATTTACCAAGGCTACATTGCGCTGTTTTTCCTGTTTCTGATGCTCCCACTCGCCGTGGTGGCGGTGTTTGCCTTTAACGACAGTCTGTTTCCGTCACTGCCATGGAATGGTTTCACGCTGGCCTGGTTTACCGGCGATACCGAGCCACAACTCGGCGTGTTTAACGACCGTGAACTGACCAGCGGGATTGGCGTGAGCCTCGTGGTGGCAATTGCCGTTACCATCGCCTCACTGGTGCTGGCGACCACCAATGCGTTTTTGTTTGAACGGTTTGATTTCCGCTTCAAAGGCTTTTGCTATGTGCTGCTTTTGCTGCCACTGGTCATTCCCGGCGTCATCCTCGGCGTATCGATTTTGCTGATGAGCAGCACCATCGCCAATGGCATTGAAGACACCATAGGCTGGGATATCGAATGGATGCGGCCGGGGCTGGTGTTGGTTGTGCTTGGCCAGTTTGCGTTTATCACCACCATCTGCACCTTGGTGATTGCTGCGCGCCTGCGCAAATTCGACATCAGCCTAGAGGAAGCCGCGCTTAACCTTGGTGCCACAAAAGCGGAAGCCGTATTTACCATCACCCTGCCGTTTTTGCGCCCGGCACTGATTGGCGCGGCTATCATTGCGTTTTTGATGTCGTTTGAGAACTTCAACACCACCCTGATGTTGGTCGGCTCTGATGCGCCGTTGACCATCGCCATGTTTGACCGCCTTCGCGAAGGTTCGACGCCGGTGATCAATGCGGTGTCCCTGCTGTTGATGATGGCTTCCGGCCTGCTTGCGATGGCAAGTATCTGGTTTTCATCCAAATCATCGCAGGTGGAATAAAAAAACCCGGCATTCAAAGGAGAAAATGCCGGGCGCAATAGCGGTTACTGGAAGGTAAAGCCGCTAATTCTGGAGAATGTGTTGAGGGTCTGTTGACCCTGTTTACTACGCCGACGCGACCGACAGGCCGTCCGCATCGAAAAAGTGAAGCTTGTTGGTGTGAAAGCGAAGACCCACTTTGTCGCCTGCTTTCACCGTGCTTTCCCCATCGGTGCGGACAGTTACACGGCCCAGTTCGCCGCAGTCCACAACCACATAGATATCCGCACCCAGGTATTCCGTCACATCAACAATGCCCTGACAGTTTCCTTCTTCCGGTGAAACCAGATCCATCGCTTCAGGACGCACGCCCAACTGTGTTGCCTCACCCTGATAGGGATACCCACCACCAGAGCCGCCCTCCAAACTGTATTCACCGCCTTCGGTGACACAGGGAAGGATGTTCATTTTCGGGCTGCCGATAAACTGCGCCACAAAAAGGTTGGCAGGATGGTCATACAAGGTTTTCGGGCTGCCAATCTGTTCGATGATACCGCCTTGCAACACCACGATTTTATCCGCCAGCGTCATGGCTTCCACCTGATCATGGGTGACGTAAATCATGGTGGATTTCAGTGACTGGTGCAGTTTGGCGATTTCGTAGCGCATCTCGACACGCAGCGCGGCATCAAGGTTGGACAAGGGCTCATCAAACAAAAAGGCAGTAGGATCACGCACGATAGAACGTCCAATCGCCACCCGCTGGCGCTGACCACCGGAGAGATTGCGCGGACGACGGTCAAGGTAGGCATCAAGCTTGAGCACCTGCGCAGCGTAATTCACTTTTTCGTCGATTTCCGCCTGAGGGCGTCCTTGGGTTTTCAGGCTAAAACCCATGTTCTCGCGCACTGTCATGTGCGGATACAGAGCGTAGCTTTGAAATACCATGGTCAAGCCACGTTTCGCCGGCGGCTGGTCGGTCATGTCGACACCATCAATCAGTATTTGCCCGCGGCTTGTTTCCTCAAGCCCGGCAATCATGCGCAGCAGGGTCGATTTCCCACAGCCTGAGGGGCCAACAAAAATGACAAGTTCGCCTTCTTCCACAGAAAGGTCGATACCTTTGATCACCTGCGTCTCGCCGTACCATTTTTCAACACGGTTCAGTTGTATTGCGCCCATCTTCAGCCTCCTGCTAAATCCGACAATGACCAGCTCAGCCATACCGCTGCGGTCCAGGTAAAATGCCCGCCACCGGCCGGTGTGCCGTCATCCGGGTTGAAGTACTCGGCAAAGCCATAGTTGGCGATAAGCCCAGCGGTTTGCTGGCGAACCGCACGCGCCAGTGTCACATGCCCCTGCTCTTCCAGCCCCCAGCCGATCATCGCATTCATGATTGCCCATACTGGCCCGCGCCAGTAGCGTTTGGCGTCGTACTTGTCGCCCGAGGGATCGTAACTCGGCACCAGATAGTGTCCGTTGGCAAGATAGCGTTCGAGATGTTCCACCATCTCCGGGCTTTCAATGCCTGCATACCAGCAAAGGAATGAAGCGTTCGACAGGCTGTTTGCAAACTTGCCGTTGCGCAGATTTACACTGTCAAACGCCGACATCTCGGGGTTCCAGAGCTTCTGGCACGCAGCCTCCAGCGTGGCAATCCAGCCTTCAATTTCACTGACATCCTCCCCCAGCATCCGGCCAATTTCCGCCAAATCGCGATGGCCGCGCAACAGGGTAAAATGCAGGGTCGGGTCGCCGACACGGAACGGGCTGTTGTCGGCGATTTCTGTTTCGTTCCAGCCACAGTCGCGGCCAAAGTAAAGCAGCGCCAGGTAGCGATCGTAATCCAGCTTGGTGGGACGCATCGAGGCATCAACATGGGAGGTATCGCGGCGCTTGTATTCACCGACATTGGAAATGTCGATCGCCTCTGATGCTTCATCCCAGTCCGGCGCATTGTCCCGGCCACTTTCCCAAGGATGACTGCTCGCTACCACGCCACTTTCGGCGCGGCAATCCATGTACCAGCGGTGCCAGTTCACCAGGGCAGGAAACAGGGTCTTAAGCTTTTCCATACCAAGTTCAGGGTCGCGCTGGTGAATCTTGCGCGCAAAGCTTGCCACCAGCGGCGGCTGGCTGATCCCGGATGAGGCAATCGGCCCTTTCCCCTGCCACACATCAGGGCCTGGGAAATAGCCGTCGTCCGGTTGGTGGAACACAATGTGTGGCACCATGCCATTGTCCCACTGGGCGGAAAACAGGGATTCAATTTCCCGCCATGCCCTTGGCACATCAAAGGTGGCGAAACCCAGCGCAGCGAAAGCACTGTCCCAATTCCATTGGTATGGATACAAACCCGCGGTCGGAACGGTATAGCTGCCGCGATCGTTGTCTTTGAGTATCTCAATTGCTTGTTTGTCTAACGCTTCCATCATCGTTTCTCACACTGTATTCGCGCATTATTTCACTGAACCCGCAGTGAGCCCTTTCACCATAAACCGCTCAAGCCCAAGGAAAATCAGCATGATAGGCACGGTCGCAATCACCGCCCCGGCCATTAAATGCTGGCGGGGAATTTCAGAACTATTAAGCATGGCAACCCCTCGGGTGAGGGTGAATTTGGACGGGTCATCCAGCAGCATGAAGGCGAGCAGAAACTCGTTCCACGCGATCATAAAGACGTAAAGTGATACCGACGCCATGGCGGGCAGGCTCAGCGGCAGGGTGATTTTCCAAATCACCTTCAACCTTGAGAGTCCATCCATCAGCCCCGCTTCTTCGATTTCCGCCGGTAAGCCACGGAAGTACCCCTGCAGCATATAGAGCGCGACAGGAATGGTGGTGACCGGATAAATCATCAGGATGCCGAACAGGGAGTTCCGCAGCCCCAGCATGCTGAACCCGATATAGATGGGCAGCGCCAGTACAATCATGGGCACCATGTAAATCAGCAATATTGAGCGGGACATCGCCGCCTGACCGCGAAAGCGCAGGCGGGCTACCGCATAAGCACCGGGCACGCTGAATAACAGGGTGATAAATACCGTCGCCACGGATACCGAAAACGAAGTCAGCAGGTAGCTGCCGAAATTAAACTGCT
The DNA here is from genome assembly GCF_019209835.1 of Enterovibrio paralichthyis. Taxonomy (NCBI): domain Bacteria; kingdom Pseudomonadati; phylum Pseudomonadota; class Gammaproteobacteria; order Vibrionales; family Vibrionaceae; genus Enterovibrio; species Enterovibrio paralichthyis. The sequence continues at coordinate 226,738 of NZ_JAHUTS010000006.1, forward strand.
CGAACAGTTCGACATAAGAGCGGAACAGGCCAAACCCTTTGTCGAAATCAATACTGAAGTCAAGCGGATTGGCGAGCAATGCCTGCTGGCTTTTCAGGCTGGTCATCACCATCACATAAAACGGTACCGCCACAATGATGATGAAAAACAGATAGCCAAACCAATAGAAGAAATGGATAAGGGCATCTTCAAATTCGTGCCTGTCCATCCAGCCCATTGGCGCTTCCACCAGCATGCGCGACAGCGGCCACACGGTGAATAACGCGGCAAACACAAACGCGGCACTTTGCGACAAGGTGTGCTGTTCAAGCGGCAGCGAGAAAGGTTCAAGTCCCGTTAGAGCCAAATAAAGCAACAGGTAAACCGTAGTGCCACTGACCACCAACGCAATGCCTTCCAGGCGTGATTGCATGCGCAGGATATAAATTCCGGCAACGATGCCAGTGACCACCGCCACCCAGATCACCGGTGCCACTGCAGCGCCTGTCATCAAGGCAAGGGCAACAGTGACAGTCACTGAAGCGCTGACGCCCCACGCTGCACCAATCAATCCGCAGACAAGGTCGGACTGACGGAACCAGCGGTTTTGCGCAGTCTCGCGCGCAGTGTTGGTTGTCATAAGCCCTCCTCACGGCTGACATAGCGGAAGAAAAAGAACGAGAACAGCAACAGACAGAGGAACACCACCACAGCAACCGCGGCACCTGCACCGATGTTTGACAGGGCGAAAGCCTGCTCATACACGTTCACGGTCAGGGTTCGGGTGCCTGCGTTACCACCGGTGAGCAGGAAAATGTCGTCGAATTTGTTGAAGGTCCAGATAAAGCGCAGCAGGAAGAGCACCGACAGGATACCCAGCAACTGGGGAATCGAGAGATACCAGAACTGCTGGAATGGCGACGCCCCATCCATTCTTGCCGCTTCATACATGTCGGCATCAATCGACTGCATGCGCGCCAGAATAAACAGGAACGAAAGCGGGAAATAACGCCAGATCTCAAACACGGTCACGCTGATCAGTGCCAGTGGCTTTTCACCGAAAAAGTTAATCGGCGCGTCGATGGCCCCCATTTGGATAAGCAAGGCATTGGCCGAACCGGAAAAGGGGTCAAAAAGGGTTACCCAGGTAAAGGCCACGGCAATAACCGGCGCAACATACGGAAACAGCAGGAGGCCACGGATAAAGCCCTGCCCTTTGAAACTTTTGTTGAGCAAGAGCGCTGCCATCATGCCCACCACCAACGCACCAATGGTGCCGAAAACCGTGTAGAAAATGGTGACCCACAGCACTTCGACAAACTCGTCGCTGTCAAATACCCGGCTGAAGTTATCCAGTGTGAAATTGGCGTTGAACAGATCGGAACTGCTGATGCCCGTCATTTCTGCCGGGTAGTCACGCAGGCTTTCCTGGCTATCAAGGTATGGCTGCCCAACCACCACCGGGATTTGCAGGCGGGACTTATAGCCCGGCTCCCAGTCACCCAGTTCGCAGAAAATCTCCTGGCCATTAAGGGTGCAGTTTTCCGGCACACTCTGCACAGCCAGCCCTTGCGGCACAACATCAAACAGGGTGACGCTTTCAATCACCTTTTCCTTCGAGCGGTTGGTCAGGCGGTATTCAATGGTTATTTCATCGCCCACTTCGCTGGCTTTGCCGCGAAAGCGCTCATAAACATTGGGCTCTACCGGCCGAAGATCCGCAAGCTGGATCGGTTTAACGCTGATCCAGAATATCGACAGCAAAGGCAGCAATACCACCAACGCTACCGAAATCAGGGTCGGTGCCAGAAGGCCCCACGCCAGCCGGGTTTCGCGCTTTTGCAAAGGCCCGACACCGGTGGGAGGCTTGGGTTTTACAGTGTTAATTGGCGTAATCATTCTGTATCCCTGAGCAATAGCTTTCCATCGGGTGCGCTTGATATCGCGCCCGTTTTAGGTCAGGCCACCTGAATCAGATAGCCTGACCCTGTCCTTACTACTGAATGTCTGCCAGCGCCTTGTTCATTGCATCCACCGTGGCAGAGGCATCGCGCACCCCATCGATGTATTCACGAACCAGACGGTTGATGACCTGGCTGTTCACCACTTTGGAAGCCAATGCCAGTTGGCCTTCCTCCACACCCCAACGCTGGGCGTTATCCAGACCACCGACAATTTCCTCCACCATCTCTGGGCTATACAGATCAGACAGCGGCGCTTTCCTGTCTACACCCACCGGCAGTTTCGACCAGGCTTCAGTGTATTTATTTGGGTTTTCCTCATCGCCGCGGCGGGTAGGAAACTTGCCTTCCGGCGCAATAGCCAGGGTGTTGGTGTAGCCGTCACTCATGGAATAACGGACAAACGCCATGGCGTTGTCGATATCTGCATCTGTGGTAATACCGAAGTAGCGAAGGTCACCCCACGCCGCGCCTTCCGGATTGGATGGGCCAGAAAAGCGGGTCACGATACCGGTTTTCGATGCCAGTTCACGGCTGGTTGGGTCGTCATTGATTGTCGGCGGTGCGCTGTCACGCAGGCCGGCCAGCTCATCAAGGATGAATGGTGACCAGATGATCATTGCCGCTTTGCCGCCAAAATAGAGTTCGCGAGACTGTTTCCAGTAAAGCTCGCCGTCTGGCGATGCATCGGCAATCGCTTTATAGAATTCGAGCACTTCTGTGGTCTTTTTCTTATCCAGTGGCTGAATGCCGTCTTTGTTGACCGGGGAAACACCGTTAGCAAGGAAAACATGCTCCAAAACCTGACTCATGAAGTTCTCGTCCACCTTGGTGGCAGCAACAAAACCGAACATGTTTGGAGGATTATGCAGCTTTTTGATCGCGGCGAGCACGTCTTCATAGGAATCAGGCGCAGCAAGGTTATTGGCATCGAACAGGTCTTTTCTGTACACAATCATCTGTGTCCAGCCATCCACTGGCACAGCGGCATAGCCGTCTTCCGTTCTTGCCATGTTCAACGCACCGGGTGCGAAGGTATCAACGCCCAGCTCTTCCACCACTTCTGTGGCGGCATCCGGGTCAAGAATGCCGGCTTCTGCCCAAGGCAGGGAATATTGCAGGGTGTGGTAAATCACATCCGGCAGATCGCCGGCTGAGAATGCAGCGGTTGCGCGGGTGCCGAGGTCACTTTCCGTTACGGGGATCACCTCCACCGCAGTGCCGGTCAGTTTTTCAAAATCCTTGGCCATTTCCTGTTGGCGTTCCAATCGCTCTGGCTGCTCTTCCGTGGTCCAGAAGCGGATGGTATCGGCGTAAACGGATGAAGCGCCAAACAATGCGGTGACGACAAGTCCAGCTAACCAACGACGCTTGCCGAGTTGCAAATTGTTCATGGTTTTCTCCTTTTGGTGCGCGTTAAATACGTCATGTACTTAAAGTCAGTACTCGCTCACTTACTCTGATGAGACATACGCTTAATCAGCTGGGCATTCACCAGTTTTCGCAAATCCTCTGGCTTCTCACCATTGATTTGCCGCAACAGCAAGGTCGCCAGTTGCTCACCTGAATAACGCATATCAACCGAAAATGTGGTCAACGCCGGTTGGGAAAACCCGCTTTCCGGCAGGCCGTCATATCCAATCACGGCCAGGTTTTTGCCCACACTTAACCCTTTCTCTTCTGCTGCGCGGTATACCCCAAGGGCTGCAATATCCAACGCGCAGACAATGGCAGTCGGCGGTGTCTCTTTATCCAATAACTGCGCCCCCAGCCGATGCCCCGCTGCTTTGGTGTAGCCACCGGAAAGCATCAGGCTTTCATCCAGTGGCAGACCAGCCCGCTCCATGCCCTGCCGGAAACCGGTTTCGCGCAGGTAGCTGTAGTTGTATTCCGTACCGCCATTAATAAAGCCAATGCGTGTGTGACCGGATTTGGCCAGCAGCAGCACTGCATCGCGCATGGCTGCTTCACCACGAACATCGAAGTAGCTCACGCCGTCCACATCCTGGGTGCGGCCAAAAATCACAAACGGAACGCCTTCTTCTTTCAGCAACGCAACACGTGGGTCGTGCGCTTTGCTGCGCGGTAGGATAAAACCGTCAACCTTGTGCTCTTCAATCAAACGCTTCAGTGTCAGCAGTTCATCTTTTTCGCCGTCGGCAGTGGCAACGGTGAGTGTCCAGTTCCTGCGGCTGACCGCGCGGCTGATGCCATCAATGAAATTACTGAGAAACGGTCGGTGGGCGTTATCGCTGCCAAGGTTCAGCACTAAACCAATGGCGCAAACCTGCCCGGTTTTCACCGCCTGCGCGTAGCTGAGCGCGCGGTATCCCATTTCCTTCGCTTTGTCGCGAACCCGCTGCTTGGTGGCGGGAGAAATATCGGGATAATCATTGAGTGCACGGGAAACCGTGCCTTTGGTGAGCCCCAGCGCTTTGGAAAGTTCGTTGATTGTGGGGCGCTTTTCCCTGAGCGCGCGTCCTGCCATCGGCAAGCGCTGTTTGACAGCCATCATTAGCCCGTTTCATCCAATTTCTTTAAAAACTATTTAACGAAACCGGTTTCGGCAAATGATAGATGAATCAATAGTGAGAAATCACGGGGACGACAGGAAGGTGCGAGAATGTCAGGTGGACAAAATAAGAAAGGCCAGCGATGTGCCGGCCTTGTCAGAACATATTGGTTTTAAAGCTTTCTGCCCAACCTTTTTTCAACCTGTTTGCGTTCCCAATCCGGGCCAAACAAATTAATCGGTTTAAACACCCGCAATGCATGGGAAAGCAGACCGATCCCCCAGCCCATGGCTGGCCACCAGGCCCAGATATAACCGGGTTCTGAGACGTAATTGAAAATAAACAAACCGCTGATTACCAACACATACCAGATCGCATGGGAGTAGAAACCTTTAATCTTCTTCACATGCGCAATGGCGCGCTCTTCTTCGGTAGGGATTTTTACATATTCTGTCATATCGGGCTCCGGCGATTTTTGAAGGTCTGACACCTGGATTTCAAACACAGACGCCAGGGCTTTTAGCGATTCCAGACCCGCATTGTCTCCCCGTTCAATTCTCTGAATGGTGCGTACACTCAATCCGCTCATTTCAGAAAGTTGCTCCTGAGACCAACCGCGCTGTAACCGTAATTTCCTGACAATCATCCTGCTTTCCTTTCCGTTGTTTGCCCTTCAAAACTACCCAATTTTAAGCCTGCCAGTGAACGACACCTGCCCGACATGAACCTGACAATGATTTTAAAACAGCAAGTTACACTCAAATGTAGTAATAACAATTTAAGGTGACAGGTCTGCGACAGAGATCCGCCACGCCTTTAAATTCAGACAGTCCCATCGGTTTCAATCACCAGCACCCGCGCCTCGCCAAACGGTTCAGCGACGTGTTCTGTACCTTCCGACGCGTAAAAAATATCGCCCGCTTGAAGCATCACAGATTTCTCTGCCCCCTGTTCCTTAAAGTGCATTTCTACCATGCCGTTTAGCACGACAAACACTTCTTCCCCTTCATTGATGTGCCACTTGTAGGGCTTATCTGTCCAGTGAAGTTTGGTGGTAATTCCATTCATATTGGCGATATTCATCGCGCCCCAGGCTTCCTCAGCCGTGAACTTGCCGCTTCTAATCACTCTCATGATGACTTCCTCCATGGCTGTCTCTTAGAGCTAGAATAGCGCTGAATACCGTCATTAACTGTGGCAATGGCTGGAAATTTTTGCGGATAGGAAACGTTAGAGAGAAAAAGAGCAAGCCAGGATGCTTGCTCTTGATAGTCAGTTCGCAGTGCGATTCAGACGGTTGTAGGTAACACCGTCCGGACAACCGTGTTCATCGGCACTTCCACCATCACGGATTGTCCCAGTTGGCCAATTTCCATCGCAATTGGACGTTGCCCTTCACCATCATCCAGAAAGCCGACCATGCCTTGTAAGTTACCACTTACTACGGCCACAGGAACGCCATGGACGCGGTTGTTTGGACAAGAGGTGGCATCTTCATAGTAATGAAGGATGGTTTTGATCTTCACGATATGGGATTCAGGGATCGCGGCCAAATATTTACCGTGACGCACCATGTGTGAATAGCCCGGCGCTTCCTTCACCGTCTGGAGCCCCTGAGTTGTGGTCCGAACAAAAACGTGGCATTTGAACAAAGGTTCGTAGGCAATTTTGCGTTTTTTACCATCAGTCTGCCAAAACCTGCGCATCGGCAAATAGGCAACCACGCCATGCTCTTGCATCGCGCTCAGGAAAAGCATTTCCTCATCCAGGTGGGTATAAACTGCAAACCAACGGTATTGTTGCAAGTCGGTCTCTCCGCTAAATCGCCAGGCAGGGCTTTAGGCTGAAATTCGTCGCCAAAAATGCGTACTGCAATACTTATCAAGGTTACTGAGATAGTAGCTCTATAACAGGTGTCAGAAAAGTAAAACAGCACAATAGCGGCTTACCCGCTAAGGTTTCCATCCCTATTTTGGCCGCTATCACAACGAGATAGCGGCAATTTGCGCCCTATTCTCCGACACATCCACCGTGTTTCAACACCCGCGTTTTTGACGGTGGATATTTTTCCAGCAACTTTACCGGACGTATCGGACGTGGGGAAAAGTTGCCGCCACAGTTTGGACAAACACCCTTGAGCACCGTTTCCACACAATCACGGCAAAAGGTGCATTCGAAGGTACAAATCATGGCATCGTCTGCACTGGGCGGCAGATCTTTGTCGCAGCATTCACAGTTGGGTCTTAAATCAAGCATCACCACCTCCAGTGAGGCGCGGGCAGGAATGTCGCACCTATAGCTTGTTTGTAGATGGCATGGGATGGACTTGCCAGCTTGCAACGGGCTTTTGCCGTGTCATTCCCGAAAATGGGTTTAAACGGGGTGGTTTAATCTTTTAGTCAGGAAGTGAAATTCATCGCCATCGCCGGGCACATCATCAATGGTCATTTGGCATTGGTAACCTAGCTTCTCGTAAAAAGGGCGAGCTTGGAAACTGAAAGTGTCGACCATCACGGTTTTGCATCCGAATGACACCGCTTCGGCCTCTACTTTCACCATCAAGTCGCTTCCTATGCCCTTTCCGGTATAGGCAGGATCAATCCAAAGATACAGAACATGCATCCAGTTTCCCCACAGCCGGGAAATGACACCGCCAATACGCTCACCTTTTTCATCCAAGGCATAGACTGCTACCTCGGTTTCTTTGAGATGGCTGACAAATGGCTCATTGAAGTGCCGCAATCCTTCGCGGACATCCAGAACATCCTGGGCATTGGGTTGGTATACCACCTGATATTGCATCTTTCCTCCCTGAATGCGGAATGGTTATTTCGCCGGAGACGCTTCCTCGGCCACCGCCTTTTTGAGTTTCCCGATACGCAGCTCTTTGTAGCCGAAGATTGCGAACATGGCGACGGTGACACCGATACAGGTGTAGAGCTGGAGCGGTGAATAGACGGTGAAGTTGGAGATCAGGAAATAGAGCATCAGCGCCAACAAAATGGTTTGCGACACCCAGCGAGGTTTGTCGTTAAAGCTGAATGCCTTGGCATTGTTATCATATTTCACATGCACACGCCCAACCAGAAAACCCAGATTCACCAGCAGGCCATCGTCGTTGGTTGCCGCTTTGTAGTCGATGTGGTTAAGCGCCAGGTACTTTTCCAGCCCTTTCTGATCCATGCAGTTTACTCCCCGTTACAACAGATAAATGCCGCATCCGCGCGTGGCTGGGCGCAGCATTTTAGAAAAAAGTGATGATATCAGAAGTCGGGAACGCGACGAAAACACTGGGAAACAATATTTTGCTACAAGATATATGTCCCTCTTCCGGGAGAGGGACATAAAAAAACAGCCGCTGGATTGCGGCTGTTTTCAGGAATGTCAGAGAGGGTTTACTAGCGTCCCAGTACACGCACACCGGCTGAAGAGTTTTTCGATTCAGCAAACACCTCAATGTGTTTTACGCAACGCTTGTAAGGAAGTTTGCGCCAGTCTGTGGTGTCGTCTTCCTTCACCTTGCGGTAGAAGCGGAAGGTTTTGGTATCGCCGTTTTTGAATGTCACCTTGATTTTGTTCAGGAACATATCACGGTCTGCTTTCACCTTAATCGCATTGACGCGGCGGCAAACCAGTAGCGGGATTTCTGCACCGTAATCGTTGTTTTCAAACACGATAGTCCGGCCAAGCGTGATGGTGCCATCGGCCTGCGCTGCCGTGCTCACACCCATCAAACCAAACGAAACACAAAGGGCTGCCAAAAGGGTTTTCGCTTTCATTTCTCATATCTCGATAGATTGGCAATCTTGCCAGACGCTGCGGAGTCTAGCGCCCAGTGAAAAAAGAAAAGACAAATTTCTGTCAAAGTTTCAACAATCCAGTTTTGAGACAGTATGTTAAGTCACAGGGCGATTGGGAGAAGAGAGAAGAGAGAAGAGAAGAGAACAGAACAGAACAGAACAGAACAGAACAGAACAGAACAGAACAGAACAGAACAGAACAGAACAGAACAGAACAGAACAGAACAGAACAGATGGTAGAGGAGTGAGGAGGGAGGTTGCCAATTTGCTATGTAAAAATTTATTTTCATTTATTTAAAAATAAACCTCGCTATTCCTCAACTAACCTGTATAGTGACGTTGGCTCTTCGGAAAGAGTTGTTAATGCAAAATTTAGTATAAGTAAATTCCCAGCTAGTTCTCGATACCCTTCGTTTAATATTCTGTGTCAAACCTTATCTTCATATACCATTCAATAGCTTCCAACATCAGCCGCATTCATCAATTTAAAATTTAAAAACAGAGGTTCTTATGTCTGGTAAAGTTACTGGTCTAGTAAAATGGTTTGACGAAACTAAAGGTTTTGGTTTTCTGACTCAAGACAACGGCGGCAAAGACGTGTTCGTACACTTCAACGCTATTGCTTCAGAAGGCTTCAAAACTCTGGCTGAAGGCCAGAAAGTAAGCTTCAACGTTGAAGAAGGCAAAAAAGGCCTGCAAGCAGCGAACGTTATTGCACTGTAATTAAGTGCAAGCGGTGCGCAATATCAAGAATATTGCGCACTTGCTATCATCCCTATCTAATTCCCCCAACAAAGCAAACTCCCTTCTTTTATTTTTCGACCATAGAAAATCACCAGAAAAATAAGTTTCAGCACGTTTAAAATCCATAAAAAATAAAATCGCCACCCCATGGATGACGATTTCGCTTCAAATAATTTCCAAATTTAGTTTAATGGCACATCAGGCTTTGCCTTCACTGCGGCACATACGGATTTTCGCTTCCACCACTTCACGCATCGCTGCTTTACCCGGCACGATATATTTTCGTGGGTCGTTGGCATCCGGGTGCTCGCCAAAGTAGCTTTTCACTGCATCGGCAAAAGCGATTTTCAGCTCTGTCGCCACGTTGACCTTACACACGCCCATGTCGATACAGCGGTTGACCATAGCGTCGGGAATGCCTGATGCGCCGTGCAAAACCAGTGGAATATCCACCTGCTCACGAATTGCTGCCAGACGGTCAAAATCAAGCCTTGGCTCACCCTTGTAAAGCCCATGCGCCGAGCCAATCGCCACCGCCAGAGAATCAATACCGGTGCGTCGCACAAACTCAGCTGCAGCGGCCGGGTCGGTAAACGCCGCATCCGCGCTGTCGACAATCAAGTCATCTTCCTGACCACCAAGGCGGCCAAGCTCCGCTTCCACACTGACATCATAACGCTGGCAAAACTGCACCACGCGCGATACCACATCAATGTTTTCATCAAATGGATAGTGGGAGCCGTCAATCATCACTGAGCGGATCCCCGCATTAACCTTGGCTTCGATATCCGCAAATTCTTCATGGTGATCGAGGTGCAATACCAGCGGCATCTGGTGCTTGTGTGCCGCTTCCTTACAAATCGCGACAATGTAATCGACACCGGCATAACCATAGGTGCCCGGCGTACCCGCAAGGATCACCGGCGAGCGAAGCTCCGCCGCTGTTTCCACCACCACCTGCACGGTTTCCAGGTTATGAATGTTGAATGCAGGCACGGCATAGCCACCTTTTTGCGCACGTTTTAGCATTTCACGGGACGAAATCAGATACATACAGCCTCCAAAACTGAATCATGTTGTGCGCTGGTCTGGCGGTAAACGCAGTTGCCTGCCACCCAGGTCGCGACCACCTCGCCCGCGTCTGACCACTCCACCATGGAGGCCAGTTTGCCGGGAGCCAGGCTGCCTAAATCGTTTTCAACGCCCAGCAGGGTTGCAGGGCTCATAGATGCCAGTGACCACGCCTTTTCAAACGGCAGGGAGAACCACTGGGAAAGGTTGGATACCGCGGTATTCAAGGTGAGCGTACTGCCCGCCAGACCGCCGTTTTCAGTGCGCACCACGCCCGCTTTCATGGTGACGTTCAACTCGCCAAGGGCGTATTCACCGTCCGGCATGCCTGTGGCACGCATAGCATCGGACACCAGCACCATGCGGTTTGCGGCGCATCGCCACACCACTTCTGCCGCGGCCGGATGTACGTGGTGACCATCGGCAATCAGCTCGATATGGGCGCTGTCGCAGCAAAGTGCAGCCCCGACCACACCGGGTTCACGGTGATGCAGGCCAGTCATGCCGTTGTAGCAGTGGACAATGCCATCTGCCCCGGCGCGAAGTGCGGCAACGGTCTGTTCATAACTGGCTGACGTGTGTGCCAGCATGACGTTGACCTGGTGCGCCTTGAGGTAAGCAATGGCCTTCAGTGCGTCATTTTTTTCCGGTGCCAGCGCCACACATTTCAGGGTGCCATCAGCCACAGAAAGCCAGTGTTCAAGTTCAATTTCATCCAACTCGCGCAGGAAAGATTCGGGGTGCGCGCCGCGGTGCAAGGCGGTGAAATAAGGGCCTTCAAGGTAAGAGCCAAGGATTGCCGCGCCGGATACGCCATCTTTCATGGCGTGTTTGACCGCCCTGAGTGCCGCACGGATTTTATCGACCGGCGCAGTCACCGTGGTGGCCAGAAATGCCACCACACCCTGGCTGGCGAGAAATGCTGAAATAGCGTCCAGCGCTTCATGGCTGGCATCCATCACATCAAACCCCATCGCGCCGTGGATATGGCTGTCAATCAACCCAGGCATCAGGGAAACCGGCTGCATCTCCAGCGGCTCGCCACCGGTTGCCAGATAGTCGCTGTAAGGCTGAACCCGGGTAATACGGCCGTTCTCGACACCAATCACGGCATCGTCCAGCCACTGGTTGGCAGGCGTCAGGATGCGACGGTAACGGCGGTTAAATACCATCGCCCACCTCGGCTTCTTCACGCTGCTTTTCTTCCAGCTGCGCATGCAGCGACGTAATACCGCGGTGTCCACAGACCAAGGCCTGCTCACGGAACTCGGTCAGGCTCAGCTCATCTCGCTCCAGCAGCATTTCCGCTGCCATCTGCAAATTGGTGCCGGTCACCACTTCGATATTGGCCATTTGCTGGCTGAGCAGTGAGGCTGTGCGGAAAGGTGTACCGCCAAGAAGGTCGGTCAGGAACACCACGCCTTCGCCTGAATCCACGCTTTCCAGTGCCATACGCATGGCGTTATCCAGCTGTGCTGTGGTCATGCTTTCCGGAAAGTCGATAGCCGCAAACTGTGGTTGTTCGCCAATCACCTGGGTCAACGCCTGAGATATTCCGCTGGCAAAGCCGCCATGACCGCTAAGAATCACCCCAATCATAGGAATTCCTTTTGTGTAGGGCGTGAACCGGGAGGCCTGCGCCTCCCGCATTCAGCGCTTTTGTTTCACGTTATTATTGTTTTTACTGTCAGTTACAGGATGCCTGCAAAGCGGCCTACCACACCCAGGGTGACAGTGATGATGATCAGGCGGATTGGGCTCCAGCCGCGTTTCACCAGTGCAAACATGGTCAGGGTGTAAACCAGTGGCAGGAATGCCGGCATCAGCTTGTCAATCACGTCAGCCTGCAGTTTCACCACGGCATCACCGGCGGTGATTTCAGCCGTGGTAGACAGGCGCACATAGGTCGCAACCAGCGCACCGATAACCGTCATACCCACGATGGATGCGGCATGGCCGACTTTCTTGGTGTTGGCTTTGATGATGGGGATTGCCGCCACACCCATGCGGTAGGCGTAGTGCGCCAAACCAAAACGCAGGCCAAAGTGGAACACGTTGAACACCACGAAGAAGATGACCGCACCCATGATGGAGCCCTGCAATGCAAGGTCGGCACCGATACCGCCACAGATTGGCAGCAGGGTCAGCCAGAACATGGCGTCACCGATACCGCCCAGCGGCGCACCGACGGCAATTTTGGTGCTCTGGATACTGTTTACGTTCTGTTTTGAACGCTCCATCGCCAGGATGATGCCCATCACGAAGGTGACCAGGAACGGGTGGGTGTTGAAGAAACCCATGTGCCCTTTCATCGCCTTAGACAGGTCATTTTTGTTGGTGTGGATCTTCTTCAGCGCAGGCAGTAAGCCATAGAGCCAACCCGCTGCCTGCATACGTTCGTAGTTGAACGAGGCTTGCAACAGCAGCGAACGCCACGCCATGCGGTTGATATCCTGCTTGGTCAGCTCCGCACCCACGCTCTGGTCTTCATAGGTGTCGTTGGTCGCCAGCGACATCACAGGATCTGCTTCTTTGTGAGCCTTCAGATGGCCCATGGTGTTTGCATTAGATTCCATCTTCCAGTTCCTCCGCTTTCGGTGCGCTTTGTTCGGGTTTGCGCATAAAGTCAATCAGTGCAATCGCAAGGGCTGCCGCAGCAATCGCCAGCATTGGCAGTTGCAGCCAGGCGGCGCCGACAAAACCAAGAATGAAGTAAGGGATGTAGGCGTTTTTCATCATGATCTTCATCAGCACAGCGAAACCGATTGCCGGCATCATGCCGCCTGCTACGCCCAGACCGTCGATCAGATGCTGTGGCAGCGCCTCAACCATTGGTTTGGCGTGTTCTGCACCGAAGTAGATTGGCAGGAACGCACACAGGAAGTAGAAGGATCCAAGAACAGCAAGAGCAAAATAGTTAACCTTCTCGATACCCGCCGTGTCCGCTTCATCAGCCATCTGGTCACACTTGGACATCACAGGTGACATAGCAGAGAAAAGGAAGGTGATACCCATTTGCACCGCCACCGCGAACGGTACGGCGATACCCACCGCCACGCTTGGCTCAACGCCAGTGGTGATCGCAAAGGTGGTACCGACGATGGTGCCGATGATGACGTTCGGTGGCTGGGCACCGGCCAGAGGCGCAAGCCCCATCCAGACCAGTTCCAATGTACCGCCGACCAGGATACCGGTCTCAAGGTCACCGAGGATCAGGCCAACCAAAGGACCCAATACCACCGGTCGGTGCATGTGGGTCAAGCCGTTAAAGAGGTCGAGACCGGCAATAAATGCCAGGATCCCGAGCATCAGCGCTTGTAAAAAACTGATTTCCATTACGATTACTCCTTAAAGAAGTTTGAAAATGTCAGTAGCGGGCTCTGTGGGAACGCCCTGTACGTAACACGCCACGCCCGCCTCTCTCAGCGCGTTGAATGCCTCAACATCACGGGCATCGACGGAAACGGTTTTGTGGATTTGTGTTTTCCCCTCGGTGAAATGCATATTGCCGACGTTGATCTTTTCGACCGGCACCCCGCCCTTCACCAAGGCGAGGAAATCTGACGGTGTCTTGCACACCAACAGGATTTTCTGGCGATCTGCCGCTTTGTGGATGGTGTCGATGGCTTTTTGCACCGACCAGAACCGGATGGCGATGCCGTCTGCCAGTACCATTTCCATCAGGTTTTGCTGGATTTGGTCTTCAGCGACTTCATCGTTAACCACCACGATGATGTTGGCGCCGGCGAAACCGACCCACTGCACGCCTACCTGGCCATGCACGAGGCGTTCATCTATGCGGCTGAGTACTATGTTTGGCATGGTGAAACTCCTTCCTTTCTGCGCTTACGCAGTGATTTCACGAAAACGGATAAATGGTGACGCCCTGAACAACACGGTTTACTTCGCCACTCGGGCACGGGTTATCCGGCGTCAACCCAAGTTGCAGTGATTTGGTCATGGCCAGCATCTGGGCGAACACGATGTAAGGGAACGTGAGCCAGACATCATCGAGTTTTGCGTCGGCCACGCTGATGAACTCGCCGTCGATGTCACCTTCATCAACCGCCGTCAGCGCGATGTGCGAGAGGGTTTTGCCATTCGCGCGGATCTCGCTGTACATGTCGCGGTCATACTGGCGGGTGTAACTGTCGGTAGAGAAAAACTGGATAACCAGGGTTTCTGGATTGATCATAAATTTCGGGCCATGACGGAAACCGAGGGACGATTCAAAGCCCGTCACGACGCGGCCTGCACTCAGTTCCAGAGATTTCAGTGCCCCTTCGCGAGCCACACCTGCCAAACCGCCACTGCCAAGGATGATGAGGCGCTGGTAGTCCATTTCGGCCAGTGTGTTGACCTTGTCAGCCCATTGCGCCGTGCCGTTTTCCACACAACTTGCGACACGTTCCACCTGCTCTGTGCAGGCGGCGCGGGTGGCACTGCCGAGCAGCACGATGGCCGACAGCGTCATACAGGTGTAACTGGATGTCATGGCGAAGCTTTTATCGTTCGAGCCTTCTGGCATCAGGTGGCAGCGCGCTTTGTCGCTTTGCTGCGCGTAGCGGTAGAGTTCACCTTCGCCGTTACAGGTCAGGATCAAGTGCCAGATGTTGGTCACGGTCTGATCTGCCACCGCTACCGCCGCCACGCTTTCCGGGCTGTTGCCGGAGCGGGCAAAGGAAACCAGCAGGGTTGGTGCATTCGGATCGAGATATTCGCGGGGATTCGACACAATATCGGTTGTCGCAACCGCACGGGCATCCATGCCCTGGCGCACCAGCCAAGGGGCTAAGGCTTCCCCGGCATAGGCCGACGTACCAGCACCTGTCATCACGATGCGGAAACCCGGCAGGGCAAAAAGAGGTTGCAGGAACGCATTGTCATCCGCTTCTGTCGCCGTCAGTGTCGCGGCCATTTCACGCCACAGGCGCGGCTGATGGGCAATTTCTTGGGCGGTATGGACAGCGCCATGTTGCGTCAGCCATTGGGTATCAAAACCAGGATAAGTCATTGTTATTTTTCCTCGGTAACGCAGCCGCAGGCACGGCTGTAAATACGGGTCACTTCCATCACTTTGTCGATGATCAGGGCTTCGGGGTCGATGCCGATTTCTCCGCGAATCACTGCGCGGTATTGGTTCGGCAGGTACTGGCTCAAAAGCGTGCCCGGTGGTGGCAGTTCGGTCAGGTTCTGCATCATGGTTTTCAGTGCCGCGTCCACCACAGGGTGCGACCAGTAGTAACGGATGCGGTCGCTGAAGCTGTACTGGCAATCCAGATAGCGTTGATGCCCGGTGTTGCTGTAGTAGCGATGCCAGTAATCGGGCTCCTGACGCATCACCTGTTCAACGGTTTCGCGAAGGTGGGAGGCGCGGTGCTCGCCGAGCCATTCGCGCTCGACGCTGTCCAAGGCAAACAGGGCTTCGCGCATGGCAAACGTCAGAGCCGGGCCAACTTTCAAAATGGCGAAGTGATCGCGCACCAGCTCGCAGTAGGCGGTATCAGCCTGGTAATCCGTGGAGTGGGCTTCAAACACTTTGCCGGGAACGGTTTCGATAAAACGGCTGAGTGCCGTGGCTTTGTCAGCGGCGTAATGGATGATTTTGTGATGGTCAAACTCCACGCCGGGTTGCACCACCAGCCCAATCACGCGATCCCAAACCGCGTCCAGACCAAGGGCAGCAAACGCGGTTTGGTGCATGTCCAGCGTCTGGGCAGCATCGCCCGCCTCGGTAACGGCCAGCTCCTCTTCCAGCTCATGCGCCCCACCCGGCACCGGCACTTCAGTGCCAATGATGTAGAGTGGCGCTTCACCGCCGACACGTTGCCAGGTTTGTTCGGCAACCTGACAGAGGCGGGCTGCCCGATGTGCCACCATGTTTTCACCCAGGGGGATGGGATCACCTGCACATGACATCGAGCAGTCCAGATGGATTTTGCGGAAACCTGCCTCGACATAGGCTGCAATCAGGGTTTCGGATTTCTCCATGGCTTCGTCAGCAGGCAGGTGCTGCCAACAGTTGGGGCCTAAATGGTCACCGCCCAGCAGTAGTTTTTCACGTGAGAGTCCAATGTCATCGGCCAGTGAGCAGACCAATTGGTAGAAGTCTGCAGGAGTCAGGCCGGTGTAACCGCCGTCCTGATTGACCTGGTTGGAGGTTGCTTCAATCAATACCAGGGAATTGTCGGCCACGCCCTGCTTCAAAGCGGCTTTCAGCACCAGCGGGTGCGCCGAGCAAACGGCATAGACACCGACCGGTTCACCGGCTTTGTGGCGCTCGATTAAATCACGAAGTGGCTGCATGGTTGCTCCCCATGCAGGCGGTGTTCAGAGTGAAACGAAAGGAAATGAAAACAGGAGGTTAATCGTCCCTGTCTGCAATAATGACCTTTACGCCCATGGCTGTCAGCGCCTGCAAATAATTGTCCGGAATCCGGCTGTCGGTGATCAGGGTGTCAATTCCCCCGGCATCACGGATCATGCAGAAGCTTTTCCGTCCAAATTTGCTGGCATCTGTTACCGCAATCACTTCACGGGCCACCTCGCACATCACACGGTTTACATGGGCTTCGCCCTCGTGCGGAGTGGTGATGCCGGCATTAAGGTCGAAACCATCTACACCGAGAAACAGCTTGTCGAACCGATAGTTCTTCAAGAGTTGCTCGCCTGCCGGGCCATGAAGCGAAAAGGATTGGCGTCGCAGTGTGCCGCCTGCCACCATGACTTCGATGTTGTCATAGCTGGCAAGGTCATAGGCAATATTGAGAGAGTTGGTCATCACCACCAGGCCATTTTTCTCCGCCAGGTGGCGGGTAATTTTGGCGGTGGTAGAGCCTGAATCGAGGATGATGGCGTCGCCGTCATGCACCATCGCCGCCGCCTTGGCGGCAATGCGCGATTTGATGTCAGCGAACATTTTGCCTTTGTCCTGTACCGGGCGGTCGAAAGCGAAGTGCCGGTTCACCATGGCACCTCCATAGCAACGGACAATACAGCCTTTTCTTTCCAGATAATTCAGGTCGTTACGTATGGTTACGGTTGAAACAGTAAAGCGTTCTGCCAGCTCATCAACCTTCACGGTGTTGTTCTGACGCGCCATTTCGACGATTTGCTCTCTGCGTTCAAGGGTCGTAACCATAACCACTCTCTTTCACTGTCTTGCGATCGGGTTCCACCTTTCGCTTCATTTCGTAAAAGATTTCAGCACACGAAAGCAAACGAAAGGAAAACGGCGATCACACTTGGTCGAACATAAGAAAAACGCTAAAAACCTTTCACTTTATAACCAAATGAAAGCTTCGTTTATGTGAGCAAGGTCGTTCAGATGGGAGAAACCTCGCAAAATATGGCGGTATGCGAAAACGACACTGAAAGGTGGCAAACCAGGCTATCGCTTTTCACTTTCAGACAGAGAATGGATCGATGTCACAAAATGAAAAATAGCCAGCCAAAAGTTGATTGATTTTGGAATCGGTGCGGCGGGGAAATCGGTGTTTTTGGCTGCCCGCAAACTCTGTTGTTCTATCCAGCCGAAACAAAATTGCCACCGCGAAGGGTGGCAATTTCAGTTCAGGCTCAAAACGAAAGCTACGGCGTAAGCATCGCCAGTGACGAAATGGTAATGGCATCGTGACGCCAGTATTCGATGTCACAGTCAATCAACTCGCCATGCTGGTTGTAGTTGATACGCTCCACCACCATCGCCGGTGTGCCTGAGGTTGCGCGCAGCGCCTGTGCCATTGGGCCAATCAGCGAACTGGTGCTGATGCGGTAGCGGATAGACTGATAGACCACGCCATAATGCTCACGGTAAATGTCCGTCAGCGACTGGGAAAGATCGTAACCCAGCAGTTTCGGGAAAATGTCCGGGCGGATGTAGTTGGTCACATACACCACTGGGCGGTCGTCAAGATAGCGCACGCGGTTGACTTGATACACCTCAGAAAACGGTTTGAGTGACAACAGATTCGCGGCCTGTTTGTTAGCAAGGATATTCTTGGCGCTGATCAGCTCCGTTTTCGGTTTACGCCCCTGCTCCAGCGCCATGTTGGTAAAATTCAGGGTTTTGGTTGGGTCGTAGTGAAGCGGCTCTGGCGAAATAAACCAGCCACGGCGATCTTCCCGGTAAATACGCCCTTCCGATTCCAGCAGCGACAACGCCTCGCGCAGCGTCACGCGGGTGGTATCAAAGGTTTCTGCCAGCTTGCGTTCTGCCGGCAGTTTCTGGCGCGGGGCAAGCATCCCCGCGTCAATTTGTTCTACGATGGCATCTTTGATTTTTACGTATTGCACAGGGTGTCCTTATCTATTTCGCCACGCTTGGGTACGGGTTCCCAGCCATTTCGCCACCGGCCACTGGATCAGTCTGGCACTCAGCGCCGACAGCATGATCATCACAGCCATGGCCGCGGCGGCACCCGTTTGTCCTGCATCGTCCATATTCAGCACAGAAACCGAAGCAGGAATGGTGTCGGTCGAATAAAGGAATACTACCGCAGAAGTTGTGGTGAGCGCATTAACAAACAAGTACATACCAATATCGAACAGCGCGGGCAGACACACCGGCAGCGTCACTTTGTAGAACAGCTTGAACTGCGGCATTTTGACCGACGCCGCCGTGGCTTCAATTTCTGCTGGAAGCTGTTTCAGCGCCGCGAGCGAGGTCATGTGCCCTACTGTGTAGTAATGGACAATAGTGTTGATGACCAGCAGCGCCATCGAGCCATAAAGGGTATTGAGCGGATTTGCGGCATCGTTGAAATAGAAGATGTAACCCAGACCCAGCACCATGCCCGGCACCGCCATCGGCAGAATACTGACCATTTGAAGAAGCTGGCGTACCGGTGCAAACGCCCGGCCTTTTTCCATTGCGTAGGCTGCGGTGAAAATCAGGGTGGTGCCGAAAATCGCCGCCCAGAACGCCATTTCCAGCGAGTTAAAAAATGGGCTCCAGCCGTACGTGCTGATTTCGGCAAAATTGTAGTTGTTCAGGGTTAGGGTTTGGTTCCAAGGCCAGAAGGTCACCAGAGAGCCGTACACTGCCATGCCGAGTACTACCAGCACCACGGCTGAAATCAGGGCGCAGTAAAGAAAACAAACCGAATCACGCACTTTATTTGGCGCTGGCTGATACACCACAGAGCGGGTATCAATCAGGCTTTTCTGTTTTTTCTTCACCCAGCGATCCGCCATAAACGCGAGGATAGCTGGAAACAGCAGGATGATGGAGGTAACCGCACCCATGGCAAAGTTTTGCTGCCCCACCACCTGTTTAAAGATGTCCGTTGCCAGCACGTTGTCGCTGCCGCCAATTACCTTTGCCACACCAAAATCGGTGATCACCAGGGTGAAAATCACAATCAGGGTGCTGATAAGGCCATATTTGGCGCCAGGCAAGGTAACGATAAAAAAGGTCTTCAATGGCGAAGTATTGAGGGCTTTTGCCGCTTCATACAGACGGGCATCCGAGGTGCGCATGGAGGTAGTCAGGAGCATCAGGGCATGGGGAAAGGTCCAGAAGATAAGCCCCATCGAGATACCAATCAGGCCATATACCGACTGCCCGCCAAGCAGGGATTTGGCAATGCCCTGGTTACCGAACAGGAATACCAGACTGATCGCCGGCAGCAGCGAAGGCGCGAGGATCGGCGCCGTTCCCAGCACTTTGAACAGCCCTTTGAATGGCATGCAGGAGCGGGTGAGCGCATAGGCAAAACCGAAGGCGGCAAGGGTCACGATCGCAGTGACTGACACCCCGAGGATGAGGGTGTTGGAAAGCGACGCCCAGACCCCGAGTGATGATAGGTAATCAGCAAAATTGGCCAGTCCCACAAACTCGCCGTTGGCGTTCTGGACGCTTTTTTTCAGCATGCTCCAAAGCGGGAACAGCAGGAAAAGTGCAAACAGCGTGGTGATCAGGGTCAGCAGACCAAACAGCACCAAATTGTCCTTGCTGACTCTGTCGAGCAGAGAGGCTGATTTACGCGGCAGCACCAGAGTGTTCATCGTCATCGTGTTGGCTTCCATGTTCGGGTTCCTTTAAGCCGCCTTGCGTTCAGGATGTTGGCGGCTTTCGCTCGGATAGCCTCGCAGCCCGGACTCGGTCAATTCGATATAGCGGACATCGCCGCGCTGGATATTCAACGCTTCCGCCTGCTCAACCGGTACATCCACCATGATCAGGCGACTGCGGTTACCCGGCAGCAGTTTGCAATCCACGCGGTAAAACGCGCCAAGAAACTCCGTTGTCACCACTTTGACCGGAATACTGTTTTTCGGGCTGTCGACAAAACGGATTTGCTCGGGACGCACCGCCAGATCGCACGCATCACCGCGCGACAAAGGCAGGTTTTCCAGCGCAGGTTTACGAACTAAGGATTCGGCAATCCGTACCTGAGTGTCGCTAGCCACAGAAACCGGAATAAAGTTCATGGTGCCGACAAATTCCGCCACAAAACGGGTTGCCGGTTTACGGTAGATTTCCTGCGGCGTACCCACCTGTTCAATCACGCCGTGGTTCATCACCACAATGCGGTCAGCCATGGAAAGGGCTTCGTCTTGATCATGGGTCACCATGATCGTGGTGATACCCAGCTTGCGCTGCAAACGGCAGATTTCTTCACGAAGATGGATACGCACTTTGGCATCCAGTGCCGACAGCGGTTCGTCCAGCAATAGCAGCCCCGGAGAAAGCGCCAATGCCCGCGCCAAAGCCACACGCTGTTGTTGACCACCGGAAAGTTGGCTCGGGTATTTCTCACCGGAGGTCGGCAGGCCAATGGTTTCCAGCCACTCTTCGACTTTCTCATACGCCACTTTTTTCGGCGTGCCCTGGTTTATCAGGCCAAGGGCAATGTTTTCTTTCACCGTGAGGTTCGGGAACAGAGCGTAAGACTGGAACACAATGCCGAAGTCGCGCTTTTCCGGCGGCAGGAAGGTGGTTTCTTTACCTCCCTGGAAAATAGCGCCGGAGGTTGGCAGGTCGAGCCCCGCAATCGCGCGCAGCAAGGTGGTTTTGCCGCAGCCGGAAGGGCCAAGAAAACAGACAAACTCTCCTTTTTCGATACTGAGGGAGATCTGTTTTAACGCCGTAAACGCCCCGAACTGCTTCGCGACGTTATCAATCTGAAGGTAAGGTTGGTGATGATTCATAATCATAACTCCATTTGGTATAGTCCAGACTCTAGCTGCGCTATATTTCATCGGCATGACAGATTTGTAGCCCTTCGATGACAATCAATGATTTAGCTTCCAAAACAGAAAGAGAGAGCCGATGCTCTCTCTTTGTCTGAACAAGATTTGGTTGCCTTTCCTGCCTAAGATTTCGGCTCAGATTTGCTGTCGTAACGCTCAGACCAGGCCGCAAGCACCGTCGAACGCTGATTACCCATTTGGGTGAAATCCATCTTGGCCATCGCCCCTTCCACATCCGGGTAGTTGTTGACCTTGGCGCTCACAGCTTTATGGCCGACTACAGGATACGACTGCACATACAGCTCGTTGGCCGCTTTCGATACCGCCCAGTCCACAATGCGCTGGCTGGCGTCACCCGGTTTCACCAAACCGACGGCATCCACGTCCCAGCCAATGCCTTTCGGCACAATTACCTCAAGTGGCGCACCCTGATTTTTCAGTTTGGCCGCGCGGGTTGCCATGGAAATGCCAATCGCGACTTCACCCATCGCCGCTTGCACACAAGGCTTGGAACCAGAGTGGGTGTAGTGCGCAATATTGTTGTTGAGCTTGTCCATGTATTCCCATGCGCCAGCCTCGCCAAAGTTGCTGATCCAGCCTGACACCTGCATGTAGCCCGTACCGGAAGACGCCGGATTCGGCATGGCAATATGACCCTGATACACAGGATTGGTCAGATCTTCCCAGGATGTTGGCTTTGGCAAGCCCAGTTGTTTGCCGACAATCTCGTTGTAGCAAATCGCATTAAAGAACGCCTGGTTGCCGTACCATGCCGGGTTTTGCTCGCCGTCAATCAACTGGCTGCGCAGCTCGTCAATGCCCTTTGGTGAATAGGGTTTGATCACCCCTTCTTCTTTCAGCAACGCCAGCGAAGATCCCGCCAGTCCCCACACTACTTCAGCGCGTGGGTTGTTTTTCTCTGCCAGCAGTTTTGCGGTCATGATGCCGGTGGAGTCGCGCACCCATTTGATGCTGATGTCCGGGTTTTCTTTTTCAAACGCGGTTTTGTATTTCGCCAGCAGATCGGTTTCAAATGCAGTGTACACAGTCACTTCCTGCGCACTGAAAGCCTGTGCAGACATCAATGTAAATAGTGCAGTCACTGACGCTTTCATCATGCGTGCCTTCATGGTTTTCCTCTCCTTTGGTCTCGCCCTGTGTTTGATAACGGTCGACGTTGAAAATGGTGTTACCTGTAATCTGGTGTGTACCAAAATTTGAGTTCACCCTAACCACGCTTTGTGACGATTCCATGACCAATTTTTGGCAATTTTAAGAAATAAAACCGAATATTCAGGGAATTAAAACGGCGAAAGCCGTGGATGTGAAAGTTTTATGAAATTCGTTTTGGCCATATTTACGCCGTTGACAGCCTACTGCTAGAGTAATTTGGAATTTTGGTATATTCCAATTAACAGGATGGATACTCCGATGAAAAATGAATACCTGCTACTCACACCGGGCCCGCTTTCAACCTCTGAAACGGTGCGCAGCGCCATGCTCAAGGACTGGTGTACGTGGGACGATGATTACAACAAAGACATCGTTGAGGTTATTCGCACCAAACTGGTTTCGCTGGCGACAGCACAAGAAGGCTATACCAGCGTATTGATGCAGGGCAGCGGCACGGCATCCGTCGAAGCCACAATCGGCAGCGCAATTGGCAAGAACGGCAAATTACTGGTGGTCGACAACGGCGCATACGGCGCACGTATCGCCCAAATCGCTGGCTACCTGAACATTGCCTGCCGCGTGATTTCCCCGGGTGAAACGTCGCAGCCAGCGCTGGAAAATGTAGAAGCCACATTAAAAGAAGATGGCGACATCACCCATGTGGCGATTGTGCACTGTGAAACCACCACCGGCATGCTGAACCCGATTGAAGCGGTTGCTGCCCTTGCCAAAGCACACGGCAAAGTGGTGATCCTGGATGCTATGTCGAGCTTTGGCGGCATCCCGATGGACATCGGCGAACTGGGCATCGACTTTATGATCAGCTCTGCCAACAAATGTATTCAAGGCGTACCGGGGTTTGGCTTCGTAATTGCCAAGCAGTCTGAGCTGGAAAAATGCCAAGGTCAGGCGCGTTCACTCAGCCTTGACCTTTATGACCAATGGCACTGCATGGAAATGAACCACGGCAAATGGCGCTTTACCTCCCCGACCCACACCGTGCGCGCGTTTTACCAGGCACTGCTGGAGCTGGAAAAGGAAGGCGGCATCGCGGCGCGTCACCAGCGCTACCAGACCAATCAGAAAACCCTGGTTGCGGGTCTCAAAAGCCTTGGTTTTACCCCGCTTTTGGACGAAAGCCTGCATTCGCCAATCATCACTTCTTTCTATTCACCTACCCACAGCGACTACCAGTTCAAGGAATTCTACGATCGCCTGAAAGCGCAGGGATTTGTGATTTATCCGGGCAAGGTGTCGAACGCGGATTGCTTTCGTATCGGCAACATCGGCGAAGTGTACCCAGCTGATATCGAGCGTTTGATTGGTGCCATCAAAAACGCCATGTACTGGGAACTCAACTAAAGGATTGCCCGTGATGACCAGCCACGCACCTGCCAACCACCTTCGCAGCGAAGGGGACATCAACACCACGCCAGCGCGTCAGCAATGGCATGCATCAATCGCCGACGATGCTACCCAATCGCTGCTCGAGCGCGACAGCAAGGCGTTTTTGCATCAGGCCATGTCAACGCCGTGCCTGGATGTGCTCGAATCGGTTGAAGGGATTTACCTGCGCGATGTGGCCGGAAAAACCTACATGGATTTTCACGGCAACAATGTGCACCAGTTGGGTTATGGGCATCCCCATGTGGTCAAGCGTGTGACAGAACAACTGGCGACCCTGCCATTCTCACCGCGACGCTTTACCAACCCTGTAGCCATAGAATGTGCCGAGAAAATCGCTGCGATCTGTGGCGGCGAGCTGAACCGGGTTCTGTTCGCACCGGGTGGGACTTCGGTCATCGGCATGGCGCTGAAACTGGCGCGTCACGTCACCGGCAACTTCAAGGTGGTGTCACTGTGGGATTCTTTCCACGGCGCATCGCTGGATGCCATTTCTGTTGGCGGCGAAGCCTGTTTCCGAGAAGGCATGGGGCCATTGATGGCGGGTGTGGAACGCATTCCGCCACCGGTCACCTATCGCGGCGCTTTGCCTTCACCGGATGGCAGCGATGTGCACTACGCCGACTACCTCGAATACGTGATTGAAAAAGAAGGTGGTATCGGCGCATTTATCACCGAAGTGGTGCGCAATACCGATGTTCAGGTGCCAAGCCGCGCCTATTGGCAGCGGGTTCGCGAGATCTGCGACAAACACAATGTGCTGCTGATCATCGACGACATTCCCAACGGAATGGGGCGCAGCGGAGAATGGTTCACCTATCAGGCTTACGGCATCGAACCGGACATTCTCTGCATCGGAAAAGGGCTCGGCGGCGGCATTGTGCCTATCGCGGCCATGGTCACCAAAGACAAATACAACACTGCAGCGCAGGTTTCCCTCGGTCACTACACCCACGAAAAAAGCCCGCTTGGCTGCGCGGCCGCGCTTGGCACCATTGAAGCAATTGAGAACGAAAAGCTGCTCGCCAAAGTACGCGACGACAGTGCTTTTGTCGGCGAGGCGCTTGCGGCCATGAAAGCCAAGTATCCGGTGATCGGTGACGTGCGCGGCATTGGCCTTTTGTGGGGCGTCGAGCTTGTCAGCGACCGCGATAAGAAAACCCGCGCCTTTAATGAAGCCGAAGCCGTGCTCTACCAATGCCTCAATGAAGGGCTGAGTTTCAAAGTTTCCCAGGGCAACGTTATCCAACTTAGCCCACCACTGATTATTTCCCGTGAAGACCTGCAGCGTGCGCTGGACATATTCGAGCGTGCCATCGCCAAGGTTTGCCGCGGCGTTAACCCTATTTAACTTTTAAGGACAACCAAGATGACAACCAACACTTCTTCTATTCAGGCTGTGATTTTTGACTGGGCAGGTACCATCGTTGATTTCGGCTCATTCGCACCAACCAGCATTTTCGTGGAAGCCTTCAAGCAAGGCTTTGATTTTGACATCACAATGGACGAAGCCCGCGAGCCTATGGGGCTAGGCAAGTGGGACCATATTCAGGCGGTTGGCCGCATTCCAGCAGTCGATAAACGCTGGAACGAAAAATTTGGCCGCTCTATGAGCAGCGACGACATCGACGCTATCTACTCCGCTTTTATGCCGCTGCAAAAAGCCAAAGTGGCCGATCACGCCGCGCCAATACTTAACTCCATCGAGGTTGTCGAATCCCTGAAAGCTAAAGGCATCAAGATTGGTTCTTGCTCCGGCTACCCGCGTCAGGTGATGGATGTGTTGATCCCGGTTGCAGCGGATTACGGTTACAAGCCAGATTACATCGTCGCAACCGATGACCTGCCACAAGGCGGCCGCCCGGCTCCCTTTATGGCGCTGAAAAACGTGATTGAACTGAGCGTGACCAATGTGGGTGCCTGCGTAAAAGTGGACGATTCCACCCCGGGCATCGAAGAAGGCCATAACGCAGGAATGTGGACAGTCGGTTTGCTGCTTTCCGGTAACGAAGCGGGTCTGACTTACGACGAATACCTGGCTGCCACGCCGGAAGTGTTGGAAGCAGCACGTGAAAAAGCCCACGCCAAGATGATCAAAAGCGCCCCCCACTACCTTATCGACACCATCGCCGATCTGCCGGAAGTGATTTCAGATATCGAGCGCCGCATCAGCGCGGGTGAGCGCCCGTAAGATTGAGTAATGCTGAATCTAAAAGACCCACGATTGTGGGTCTTTTTTGTCCCTCCCCATTTTCAAGGGGGAGGCTAGGAGGGGGTTATGAGCCGCCAATGGATTCTGATTTTCAGCTCGACGCCATGAAATAACAAATATTCAATTGGAAACAAATTCAAAACCTAGGCGCTGCCCCGGTGTCCGGCATCACCGACAATTCCATAAACTCGCAAAATGCGGTGACCGCTTTGCTGCGCTCGCGCTTTCGTGACCAGACCAGCCCCACTTCCATAGCCGGAACATGATCCGCCAACGGCCGCACTTCCACCCTCCTGCCTTCCAGCGACCAAGGGCGATACACCATGTCAGACAAAATCGTGATGCCATAATCATTAGCCACCAGACTACGTACCGACTCCACCGATGAGGTGCGGAAAATGGTATCCGGCTGATAAGGTGTCTGGTTCCAGTAACGCTGCGCGGTGTTACTTGCCTCATCCACCGTCAGCATGATGTAGGGGTATTGGGCGACATCGTGGAAGGTGACCATTTTGTTTTCCAGCAATGGATGGCTGGAGCTTAGCCAAAGGCGGCGCTGGGAACTCAGCAGGGTCTGAAAGCTGATGTCTTCCTGGTTGATAAGGTTGGAAGTCAGCATAAAGGCCACATCGAAGTCACCGGAGACTATCCCCTCTTCGATATCGCTGCGCGTCGCTTCCACCATTTTCACTTTCACATTCGGGTAGCTGCGTTGGAACCGGGTCAGGTATGGCGGCACAAAGTAGCCAGCAAGGGTATAGGACATCGCAATCGTGATCGCTCCCGCTACCTGATTAGCGCGGCGGTGGGAAAGCAACATGGCTTCTTCCAGCTCTTTCACGATATGTGTGGCGTGCTGGTAAAACTGGTTGCCCTCGTAAGTCAGCAGCATACCGTGTGGCTGGCGCACAAACAGGTTCACGTTCAGCATCTCTTCCAGTTGCTTAATGGCGGTGGTGATGGCCGACTGGGAAACGTGCAGCACGTTGGCCGCCAACGACACCTGTCCGGCGTCTGCGGTGGCAATGAAATAACGGATCTGTTTCATGGTTGGTAACATTTTCTGTTTTCCTTAATCACCCTATCTGAATTTCAGATATCACATCCTTTCTCCTCTGCAGAATCCCGTTCTGCACCCGCCGGATAGCGGTGTATTTACGGCATGTTAAACCTGTTTCATCTGCCTCTGTCACACTGGCATTTGGTATCTGATTTTCCAATAACACTAGGTCACATTCCGTATTTTACATACCAACGGTCGAAATTTAACCTGTTATTAACACATCACGCAATAGCCATTTTTTCACTAAAGAAACGTGGTTTTTGCATATCAGGAAGTAGTAACAGGGAGAAGAACAATGAGCGGCAAACCTTCTGCTGTCCCATGGTCCACGCTGGGGTTAACCCTTGCAGGTGCACTGACACTGACCCAAAGCGCAGTCGCGCAAAGTGAAAACTGGTACCCCTACACCGTCGATGTCTGGACAACCCCTTTCGACATGTCCAGCCCCCGCGAAGTCATGCAATATCAACCGGTCGAAAAGGCCAGCAAACCCTGGGACATCTGCGTTTCTTTCCCCCATTTAAAAGATGCCTATTGGACTGCGGTGAATTACGGCGTGGTAGATGAAGCCAAACGTGCCGGTGTGGGCATGCAACTGGTCGAAGCTGGCGGCTACACCAACCTCAATAATCAGCTTTCCCAGATTGAAGATTGCGTGGCCTCCGGCGCAGACGCAGTGATCATCGGTGCGATTTCCTACGATGGCCTCAACAACCTGGTGAAAAACATCGCTGCCTCTGGCGTGCCAGTGATTGATATCGTCAACGGCATGTCATCACCGGATATCTCCGCCAAATCGCTGGTTTCTTTCGGTGAGATGGGCGCGAAAATCGGTGAATACCTGGTTGCCCAGCACAAAGATGACAAGGAAAAAGTCAAAGTGGGTTGGTTTCCGGGACCTCCGGGTGCGGGCTGGGTAGAAGCGGGTAACGCCGGATTCCAGTCAGCGGTCAAAGACTCCAACATTGAAGTGGTGGAAACCAAATACGGCGATACCGGTAAGGAAGTGCAGCTCAAGCTGGTGGAAGACACCCTCGAAGCCCATCCTGATCTCGACTACATCGTCGGTACAGCCGTTACCGCCGAAGCAGCCACCAGCCTGTTGCGTGCCCGCGGCCTGACAGATGAGATTGGCGTACTTTCCTACTACTTCACCCCCGGCGTCTATCAGGGCATCAAACGTAAGCTGATACTCGCCGCGCCCACAGATTCCGCGGTTATCCAAGGTCGCATCGCTATCGACCAAGCGATCCGCATCCTTGAAGGCAAGCCGTACACCAAACATGTCGGCCCGCAGCTGTACGTTATTGACGAGTCCAACATCGACAGTTTCGACAGCGACAGCTCACTGGCACCGGCCAACTTTAAACCGACCTTTACGGTGGCGCCGCAATGATGAGCGCCCCAATTCTCAGCCTGCACGGGATACATAAACAGTATCCCGGTGTTAAAGCGCTGGATAACGTGGATTTCACCCTGCAGCCCGGCGAAGTGCATGTGCTGTTTGGCGAGAACGGCGCGGGGAAATCCACGCTGATCTCTATCCTCTCCGGCGCGAACCAGCCCACGGCGGGAGAAATGCGCTTCCTCGACCATGAGGTGAAATTCAAGAACGTCTACGACGCCCGCCAGAAGGGGATCAGCGCGGTATTCCAGGAGTTTTCACTGGTCGATACCCTGACCGTCGCCCAGAACCTATTTTTGGGCGAAGAGCCCCTGATTGGCCGTTGGCTGGATAACGCTACCCTGCAAACCGAAGCGCAGGCGCTGCTCGACAAAATGGGCTTTGCTCTTGATGCCCATCTGCCGGTCAGCGAGCTTTCCCGCGCGGAAAAGCAAATGGTGGAAATCGCCAAAGCGCTGCGTGGCAAGCTCTCTGTGCTGATCCTTGATGAGCCCACGGCTTCCCTAACCCACCAGGAAACCGAGCAGCTGTTTGCTCTGATCAGTGAGCTGAAAAAGCAGGGCGTCGGCATTGTCTATATCTCCCACCGCATGGGGGAGATCCGCCAGATAGCAGACCGTATCACCGTGCTGCGTGACGGGCGCTATATCGGCACCCGCGACATTGATGCGGTGCAGGAGCAAGATCTGATCGCCATGATGACAGGGCGTGAGATTGAAAACGTCTATCCGCACGTGCCCTACACACCGGGCAATACTGTGCTGGAAGTACGCAACCTCACCACCCGCAACCAGGCGGTCAGCGACCTCTCCTTCCATGTCCGCGCCGGAGAAATTGTCGGCTTTGCCGGGCTGGTCGGCTGCGGAAAATCCGAAGCCCTGCGTGCCTGTTTCGGCGCAGAGAATGTTGCCTCCGGCAGTGTGGTTTTTAACGGCGAGAACGTGACTGGACTCGGCATCCGCCAGATGCTCGACCGCGGCTTTTTCTATAACTCCCGCGACAGGAAAGCGGAAGGACTGGTGCTTAACCGCAGCTGCCGGGAAAACATCAGCCTGCCTGCTATCGGCAACCACCCGTTTTCCCGCCGCACCGGCGCGCTCGATCTCGGTCATGAACGCCAGCAGACCGATGCGCTTGCCACCCGGCTGAAACTCTACCCCATGCAGACCGAGCGCGATGTCGGCCAGTTCAGCGGCGGCAACCAACAAAAAGTGCTGCTGGCGAAATGCCTGACCCGAGAGGTATCCCTGTACGTGTTTGACGAACCCACGGTTGGCGTGGATGTCGGCACCCGCGCCGAGATCTACCGCTTTATCGCCGGGCTTTGCGAGCAAGGCGCAGCCGTCGTCATCATTTCATCGGATCTGCCTGAAGTGGTGCATCTATCCCACCGTCTCTATGTGATGCGCGAAGGACGTATCGCCGCGCACCTTGAAGGAGACGCTATTTCTGAAACCGCGGCACTGAGCCATTTTTTCGAATCCATGGAGGAAACACATGAACAGTGAGCCAGTGAAGGCGCAGCACACCGACGCGCCCGCCCCAGAGGGACAGCTTATGAACCGGATGACACGCCTTTTTGTGAAGGTTGGCGTGCTGCCAATCCTTGTTTTGGTGGCGGTGACCATCTTTGCGTCTGCATCAGATAATTTCCTGACTGCCCGTAACCTGCTGAACCTGCTGCGCCAGTCTTCCTACCTAGTGATGGTGGCCATCGGCCAGATGTTCGTGTTGCTCACCGCCGGGTTTGACCTTTCCGTTGGCACCATCATCGCCCTTTCATCAGTCATTGGCGCCAGCACCATGGCGTCTGTCTATGCCGCCTTCCCTGATGCCGTGTATCTGGCGATTGCCGCCGGATTACTGGCAGGCGTCGGCGTTGGCCTGATTGTCGGTCTGGTGAATGGTATTGGCGTGGCGCAGTTTCAGGTATCCCCGTTTGTGATGACCCTCGGCGTCTCGTCCATCGGCTTTGGTATCGCCCTTTATATGACAGGCGGCTCTCCGGTGTACGGCATGCCAATGGAGTTCGGTAACACCTTTGGCTTTGGCAGCATTCTCGGCATTCCCACCCCCATTCTGGTTGCCCTGCTGATGACCATCGCCGCCATGGTGATCGTTAGCCGCACCCGCCTCGGCCGCTATTTCTATGCCGTGGGCGGCAATATCAACGCGGCGAGGCTTTCCGGCATCAACACCCATAAAACCCTGATCCTCGCCTATCTGCTGTGCGCCAGCTTTGCTGCCATGGCAGGCATGTTGATCACCGCAAGGCTGGATACCGGCGAAGCCAATATCGGCGCCGCCATGCCGCTGGAATCTATTGCAGCCTGTGTGATTGCCGGTGTCAGCCTGCGCGGCGGTGTCGGGCGGGTGGAACACGTGGTGCTGGGCGCAGTGTTTATCAGCCTAGTGCAAAACGGCATGAACCTGACCCGCGTTGAGTCCTATTTGCAGACCGTGGTGATTGGCGCACTGCTGATTTTCGCCGTGATTGTGGACCAGCTCCGCATCCGCCTGCGGGCGAAACTGGGTGCCCACTGACCGGTCGTTTTACGGCGTCCCGTACGCCCTTTTCTTCAGGAAGGAAACAGTATGATTAATATAAACAGCGACATGGGAGAAGGCTTCGGCATCTATAAACTCAGCGATGACGAAGCGCTGATGCCCTTCATCACTGAAGCCAATGTCGCCTGCGGATTCCACGCATCGGATCCCAACCACATGAAGCGCACCGTCGAGCTTGCCAAGCAGTATGGCGTAAAAGTCGGCGCGCACTTTTCCCTGCCGGATTTGCAGGGGTTCGGCCGCCGCAAAATGCAGCTCAGCCAGGCCGAACTGCACAACATCATTGTGTACCAGATTGGCGCGTTGAAAGGCTTTCTCGACATGCTCGGCATGCCGCTTAACCACCTTAAACCCCACGGCGCACTGTATGGCATGGCGGCGTCCGATCCAGAAATTGCTGAAACCATTGCCCTGATCGCCAAACACTATCAGGTACCGGTGTTCGGCCTTTCCGGCACCTGCCATGAAACCATCTACCAGGCACACGGCGCAGGGTTCGTTCCCGAGTTTTTTGCAGACCTCGACTACGATCAAGATGGGCACCTGGTGATCACCCAAACCCATGATGCGACTGACCCACAATATGCCGCCCAGCGCGTATTGAAAGCCGTGGAGCACGGCAAGGTCACAGCTACCCATGGCGCGGATGTCCCAGTGGTTGCCCAGACAATCTGTGTGCATTCAGATACCCCAAACGCGGTGGATATTGCGCGGGCAGTGAATGAGGCGCTCCAGCCCCATCTCGACCCCAGCGCGCGTCAACCCGGCACTTTTAACCTGAACAACGCCTAGACATTCAAGGAGTGGAACATGTCTGACAAAGAAATTATCTGCCCGCTGCCCGGCATCTTTTACCGTTCACCGGCACCTGACCAGCCCAACTACAAATCACCGGGCGATACCATTGCGCCGGGCGACGTGATTGGTCTGGTGGAGGTTATGAAGTCCTTCCACGAAATCAAAGCGGAAGTGGCGGGAGAAATTGACGATTTCCTGATTGAGAACGAAAGCCCGGTCAACGCGGGGCAACCCATAGTGCGATTGAAATAAGCACGCTGAATGCACACAAGGAGTCAGTATGACAATTCAGAAACTGCTCATCGCCAACCGCGGTGAAATTGCCGTCCGCATCATACGCGCGGCAAAAGAGATGGGCATTCACACCGTGCAGGTTTACAGCGAAGCGGATAAAGAATCCCTTGCGGTCAAACTTGCTGACGAAGCGGTCTGTATCGGTGCGCCGATGGCCAATCAGTCTTATCTGTGTGGCGACAAGGTGATTGATGCCGCGCTGAAAACCGGCGCAGAAGCTATCCATCCCGGCTACGGTTTTCTTTCCGAAAACGCCGCGTTTTCCGACAAAGTGCGCGAAGCGGGGCTGATATTTGTCGGCCCTTCCGGCGCCACCATGACCAAAATGGCCGATAAAGCCAAAGCCCGCGAAACCGCCATGGCAGCCGGTGTGCCTGTGGTGCCGGGCAGTGCGCCGAGCGAAAACCCGGAAGCGGCGCTGGAGCAGGCAAAACTGATTGGCTTTCCGGTGATGATCAAAGCCTCGGCAGGCGGTGGCGGTCGCGGTATCCGTGTGATTGAAAAAGAAGCCGATTTTCTCGGCCAGTACCATCAGGCCTCTGCCGAAGCCAAGGCGGCTTTCGGTGATGGCACCCTGTATCTGGAAAAATTTATCCGCCAGTCACGCCATGTGGAAGTGCAAATCCTCGCAGACGGTGAGAACGCCGTGCACCTGTTTGAACGCGAATGTTCCCTGCAGCGCCGCCGCCAGAAAGTGTGGGAAGAAGCGCCCTGCGCCGTCTTGCCCGATCTGGTGCGCGAGGCCATGTGCCAGTCAGCGGTATCGCTCGCCAAAAGCGTGGGTTATCAGGGAGCGGGAACCATTGAGTTTCTCTACGACGATGAATCCGAGTCGTTCTACTTTATCGAGATGAATACCCGTATTCAGGTCGAACACCCGATCACTGAGGCCATCACCGGCGTCGACCTTATCCGCGAGATGATCCAGATTGCCGCAGGCCAGCCCCTTTCCTTCAAACAGGAATCAATTCAACGTCGAGGCCACGCGATTGAAATCCGTCTCAACGCGGAAGACCCGTTCAACAATTTCATGCCGTTTCCCGGCGTTATCCAGTCGTTTACCCCACCCATGGGCAGCGGCGTGCGCTTTGATGGTTTGATCTATTCCGGCTTTGCTATTCCGCCCTACTACGACTCGCTGCTCGGCAAGCTGATCGTGTGGGATGAAGACAGGGAAAGCGCGATTCACCGCATGGCGCGGGCGCTCGATGAACTGGCGATTGAAGGGGTGAAAACCACCCAGCCGCTGTTTCGCCTGTTATGTGATGAGCCGGATGTGCTCAACGGCAGGTTCCACACCGCCTGGCTGGAACAGTGGCTGGAAACACTCAACGCCCCAAAGCCTGACACCCCAACAGACGCCAAAAAGGACTGCTCGCTGCCACAAGCCAGCTAAGGACAGACAATGCAATCACGTTATTCATTCGGTGGCGATGAGCATATCTTCGTCGAAGTCAGTGAAGAAATGTCACTCGCTGCCTTTTTCAAAAGCCTCTCTATCACACAGGCGATCCGCGAAGCGAACCTGCCGGGTGTAGAGGAAATTTGCCCGGCCAATGCCTCATTCCAGGTGAAATACAACCCGGATATCTGCCCACCTCACGACATGCTGGAAGCCATCCAGCAAATCGAAAAAGCGCAGGCGGCCAGCGAAGCGGAAATCGACACCCGCATCGTTGAAGTGCCGGTGTTTTACCAAGACCCCTGGACCCACGAAACCCTGATGCGTTTTCGTGATCGTCACCAGGATCCGGACGGCACCGATCTTTCCTACGCCGCCCGAATCAACGGCTATGACTCAGTCGAAGCATTTATCGACGCCCACTCTGGCTCGCCCTGGTTTGTCACCATGGTGGGTTTCGTCTCCGGCCTGCCGTTTATGTTCCAGATGGTTGAGCGCGACAAGCAGATCCAGGTACCGAAATATGTTCGCCCACGAACTGACACGCCCAAACTGACTGTCGGCTACGGCGGCTGTTTCTCCTGTATCTATTCCGTGCGCGGCGCGGGGGGGTACCAGATGTTTGGTGTCACTCCCGTTCCCATCTATGACCCGGCGCAGGAAGCCGCCCACCTGAAAGATTTTCTGGTGTTCTTCAAACCGGGCGACATCGTGAAATTCAGGCCGGTGTCAGAAAGCGAATACCACGACATCGTCAAACAAGTGGAAGAAGGTCGCTATCAGCCGCGCATCAAACCTGTGCGCTTCTCACTGGCGGAATTTGAAAAAGACATGGCCGGCTACAACGCAGCAATGCAGGAGGCGCTGTATGAGCATTAATGTTATCCACCCCGGACTTGCCACCGCGGTGCAGGATTTGGGTCGAAAAGGGTATTTTCATCTCGGTATTCCGGTTTCCGGTGCCATGGACAGGTTCGCCTGCCGCTGTGCCAACTGGCTGGTCGGCAATGATGAAAACGCCGCCGTATTGGAAGCGGTTTTTATGGGGCCGAAACTGACCTTCACCCAAGATGCCACGGTGGCCGTGACCGGTGCAGATATGACGCCGCTGGTCGATGGTGTTGAGCAGGAAACCTGGAGCAGCTTTGAAATCAAAGCCGGGCAGACGCTCACCTTCTCCCACCTCACCGGCGGTGCGCGAATCTACATCGCGGTAGCAGGCGGTATTGATGTGCCCGAAGTACTGGGAAGCCGCTCAACCTACACCCTAGGCGCACTCGGCGGCCATCAGGGACGGTTGCTTCAGGCGGGCGATGAACTGCCTGTTGGCAAAGACGCTGCACCTTTTGCGCCACGCCATTTACCAGAGGCATTGCGCCGCCCACGCGAAACGGCATTGCGCGTGTTGCCCGGCCTTTACTGGCACCGCATTACCCAAGCCTCGGGCGAGCAGTTTTTCAATGACACCTGGCAGGTCGCGCCGGAAGCAGACCGCATTGGTTATCGCTTTAAAAACGGCACACCGCTCGAATTTGTCGAGCGCGAGCAGCCTTTCGGTGCAGGGTCAGACCCTTCCAATATTGTGGATGGCTGTTACCCCTATGGCTCGATTCAGGTACCGGCGGGCAAGGAGCCCATCGTGTTGCACCGCGATGCGGTTTCCGGCGGCGGCTATTTCATGATTGGCACGGTTATCGCGGTGGACATGGATTTGATTGGCCAGATGCAGCCCAATGCCTCAACCCAGTTTGTGAAAGTGACACTGGAAGAAGCGTTGGCCGCGCGCAAAACCCACGACGCCTTGCTTGAAGCGGCGAGACAGCATATCCAGCAATGCGGAGCCGCCTGATGACCGACAACAGACTCCTTCACAATAAGGCGCTGATAGGCAGTGAATGGTGTGATGCAGACAGCGGGGCCACATTTGCTGTCACTGACCCTGCATACGGCACCACCCTGGCTGACGTGCCGGACATGGGTATGGTCGAAACTGAACGCGCGGTGGCAGCTGCCCACCACGCTTTTAGTCACTGGCGTACCTTCACCGCCAAACAGCGGGCAGAAAAGCTGATGAGCTGGTTTCACCTCATTATGGAAAACCAGAACGAACTTGCGGCGTTAATCACTCAGGAATCGGGCAAGCCGCTGGCTGAATCCATTGGCGAGGTCGCCTATGGCGCGTCGTTTATCCAGTGGTTCGCGGAGGAGGGAAAGCGCACCTACGGTGATGTGATCCCGACAACGGCGGTAGACAGAAGGCTGCAAACCATCAAACAGCCCGTGGGCGTGTGCGCCGCTATCACGCCGTGGAATTTCCCGGTTGCCATGATCACCCGCAAAGCCGCCCCGGCGCTTGCGGCGGGATGCACCATGGTGATCAAACCTGCGGAAGCCACACCGCTTTCTGCGCTGGCACTTGCCGCCCTCGCCCAGCAAGCAGGCATTCCGGATGGCGTAATCAATGTGGTCACGGCGTCAAACGGTGTGGCAGTCGGAAAAGCGCTGTGCGACAACCCGGCCGTCAGGAAGCTCTCGTTTACCGGCTCCACGGCCGTGGGCAAAACCCTGCTCCGGCAATGTGCAGATACGGTAAAACGGGTGTCGATGGAACTTGGCGGTAACGCGCCTTTTATCGTCTTTGATGATGCGGATGTGGATGCTGCCGTCGAAGGTGCGTTGGCGTCCAAATTCCGTAATGCGGGGCAAACCTGCGTCTGCGCCAACCGAATTCTGGTTCAGTCCGGTATTTACGACACCTTTGCAGAGAAATTTGCCAGCGCTGTTTCTAATCTCAAAGTAGGCGCAGGGCTTGAACCCAGAAACCAGATCGGGCCGCTGATTAACGCTGCAGCGCTCACCAAGGTGAAATCCCACATTCACAATGCACTGGATTTGGGAGCACGGCGCCTGACCGGCGGAACCAGCCACTCGCTGGGGGGACTTTTCTTCCAACCAACCGTATTGGCAGATGTGACACCTGCCATGCGGATCGCGTCGGAAGAAACCTTTGGCCCCGTTGCTCCCCTTTTTCGCTTTGAGGATGAAGCAGACGCCATTGCCATGGCGAATGACACTGAATATGGCCTTGCCGCCTACTTTTATTCCCGCGACATCCAACGCTGCCTGCGGGTGAGTGAGGCATTGGAATACGGCATGGTGGGCGTAAATGAAGGGGTGATTTCCAATGAAGTCGCGCCGTTCGGTGGCGTGAAGTCATCCGGGCTTGGGCGTGAAGGGTCGCGCCTTGGCATTGAAGAATACCTGGAAACCAAATACGTCTGCTTCGGCGGGCTTTTATAACGGACACAGCTAGGACAGGGAAAAATGAACAATCAGTCTTTGATGGATCGGCGAAATAATGCAGTTCCACGGGGTGTGGCAACGGCAACGCCCCTGTTTGTGAAACGGGCAAAAAATGCCGAGATCTGGGATGTGGAGGACAACCGCTACATCGACTTCGCCGCAGGCATTGCGGTGGTCAATACCGGCCACTGCAACCCGGCGGTAACGCAAGCGGTGACAGAGCAAATCAACCAGTTCAGCCACACCGCCTTTCAGGTAGCAGGTTACGAAAACTATATTACGCTGGCAGAGCGCTTAAACGCCCTTGCCCCGATTGAAGATGCCAAAACCATCCTCATGACCACAGGTGCAGAAGCGCTGGAAAATGCAGTGAAAATTGCCCGCCACTACACCAAACGCAGCGGTGTGATCGCCTTTCATGGCGGCTTCCACGGCCGCACCCTACTCACCATGGGAATGACCGGGAAAATCGCCCCGTACAAAGAAGGTTTTGGTCCCTTCCCCGGCGATATTTACCACGTGCCGTTTCCGGTTCCGTATCAGGGCATCGATACCGCCTATTCGCTGCGCCAGTTGGAGAAGCTGTTCAAGACTGACATCTCCCCAAGCTCAGTTGCGGCTATCGTGATTGAGCCTATCCAGGGTGAAGGCGGCTTCTACGCAGCCCCGCCGGAGCTGATGCAAAAACTGCGTGCTCTGTGCGACGAACATGGCATTGTGCTGGTGTTTGATGAAGTGCAGACCGGTTTTGGCCGCACCGGAAAAACCTTCGCCAGCGAACACTTTGATGTGCAGCCGGACATTATCACGGTGGCAAAAGCGCTGGCGGGCGGGTATCCCCTTTCGGGCATTATTGGCAAAAGCGACATTATGGACAGCCCAGCGCCGGGTGGATTGGGCGGCACTTATGGTGGCAGTCCGGTGGGCTGTGCCGCTGCACTTGCGGTGTTGGATGAGCTGGAAAGCAAAAACCTCAATGCCAGCGCAGAAGAGATTGGCGGGCGTTTGTATCAAGCCTTGGTGGACATCAAAACCCGCCAACCCTGGCTTCCCGTTAACCATATTCGCCACAAAGGCGCCATGATTGCCTTCGACTTTGTTACCGGCGAAGAGCCCGAGCCATCGCTGATCGCGCCATTCGTCAAAGCCTGCCGCGAAAATGGGTTGATCCTGCTGCCCTGCGGTCAGTTTGGCAACGCTATCCGTCTTTTACCGCCATTGACGGTGGAAAGCGACATTCTGGATGAAGCGATAGAGATCATCGAGAAATCGCTACTGAATCTGGTGTAAATATCCATCCCACAGAAAAGGCCATCGTTCGCGGTGGCCTTTTTATTGTCGCATTACCTTAATTCGTCATGACTCAAGCTGTCAGTTCGCAAACCACGATTTAATCAGACCTGACAGACTTTGCTATCTTGCTTTTGCCCCGTTCCTTGTTTGTGAAAGCCAACATTATCACTCTCATATCGAGAGCTTTCCATGGGTTTTCTAATGCCTGTCGTGAGGTGTGGAGAAAATACCCGACTTTGTCGTATTTTCTCGTTCGTGATTTTGTGGCGTATGATGATACTCTATTCAAAACATGCGTTTACGCTAATTCCATTTGTCCGGCAGGTGCGCAAAAGATCCCAAAGTGGGGTGTTTGGTTACCCCATCTTGGGATCTAATAAATTGTTATACGTCCGAGCGCTTTTGCTTATCATAGTGAAAGGGAGTTTTGCAACTCCCTTTGGAAGACCTAGAGAATCCCTAGCCGGATTTGAGACTTTTTGGCTTCATCCCATTTTTTTGTGTAATTTTCGCGTAAAGCTATATAAGGTTGGCAGTTGATCGTTTCTAACAAACTTTCTAAAGAAACCACTTTATCTAGCCATCCCTGTTTATGAGCTGCCCTCATAGCGGCAGAATCTGGACTAGAGATTAACCAACAATCACCTTCAAAACTAGCTGCATAGATTAAAAGGTCCCTTTCCCCTGCGTCCAAATTGAAAATCTCCGGAGAAATCATCATTGTAGCAGCGATTTCTTCTTCACTAACTGCGTAAACCTTAGCAAAAGATTCAGTTAACTCTTTCTGATCTATGAGCTCCTCCGTTGAACGTTTTTGATACCCAGTCTGTGTTTCTTCTATCACCTTTTCAACAGTATGCACATTGAAGTTAGAGCTTAAATGATGCCACCTCGCTATACGATGAGCCTCTAAAATGACGTTAGTATCAATGAGTACGATATCACCAGCTTTCATGTACTGAACCTCACTTACAGATCATAAGGAACAGTCAAGTTATATGATACTAACAGCCCATTTAACTCTTCCATTGTCATATCTAAAATCGATAGTATTTTTCTTACAGACAATGTTCCGCTATCAATAGACTTATGTATGTATTGTACGAACTGTTTATTGAATAACTTTGGGGGAAGGTCCTCTCCATCTTTCTGACCGTTCTTTGCCATAAGCTCTTTATCTAATCTATCAGCATGAGAGCGAGAAATTTTGTCCAGACTAACTAAACGCCACATCAGAGCGATTGAAGAAACCCCATATTTGTTCGCAAGATTGTTGATAACATCTTCTGTAATGTCACTTTCTTTTAAAGTGATATATTTTTCGATACTTTCACTCGGCATTAATAAGGCGCTTGCAAATGCATCTGCTAACTTTTCTGTATATGGCTTTTTCTTTTGGTTTGAGTATGCTTTTTCTACGTGCTTTGGTGGAATAGCATCCCACGTTAAGCAATGAAATGCTTCATGTGCAGTATCAAAATTTCTTCGTCCAGCTATCTCATTTCTATTTATTAATATAACACTTATCGTGTTTAGTTTTATCGCTGCACCCGAGATGCTATTAGGCATATCTACATATAATTTAGATACGTTAAATTTTCTAAAGAATAGCTCTTCAAGGTTGTCTGCAGGGAAATCTCCTAAATTAAACTCTTTCACCAATTGCTCCGCACATTTGGTAACGTCATGAAAGGTACTGTTCTTAGTAATAGGCAGTTTTGGCAGAATAACACTATGACTTGTAGTTGAGAATTTTTCGTCTAAGTCCTTTAGTAAAGCAACAATTCTACTTGTTTTATCTTCATAATTGCTAAGTTCTTCTTCGGTTGCTTCACATTGACGCCAAGAATAGTTAGCCTCGCCTACAAGAGAGTATGGATCAGAAAACTGCTCAAGAGATATGTCTA
This sequence comes from Enterovibrio paralichthyis, assembly GCF_019209835.1. Taxonomy (NCBI): domain Bacteria; kingdom Pseudomonadati; phylum Pseudomonadota; class Gammaproteobacteria; order Vibrionales; family Vibrionaceae; genus Enterovibrio; species Enterovibrio paralichthyis. The sequence goes on from NZ_JAHUTS010000006.1 coordinate 266,824, forward strand.
AAACCTTTAGGGCTTGTAATAGCTCACTTGGTTTCAACTCTCTGGTACCTGTTTCAATTGCAGAAAGTGTCTGCCTATCTTTGAACCCCATTGCTTTAGATAGCTGCTCTTGGTTTAGTTTTTTTAACTCTCTATATGCAACTAGTCTTTTAATGAAGAAACTCTTATCAATCATATCTTAACCCCTCTCAATTGCAGTTATTGTAATCTTGCAAATTGAATTATGCAAGATTGTCGATGCTAAAAGAAACATGGGACACAAGAAACATGGGACAGGCACTTTAAAAATTAGAGAGCTTGAAACTGCCTCAACGGATGATTTTAATCCCTAAGGCTATCTATTTGAGTTCATTTTTAAGCGATGAAGGGGAATCTAACGGACAGTTTGCGAATTGAAGAAAGCACAAGGCTCAGACGTCCGTCTGATCATGTTTTAAGCTAGCTAGCGGATTCGAATCAGTGGTCGGGCAATCGCAGCCCAGATACCCGATGTCGTTTAAGGTGAGCACAAGAAACATGGGACAGGCACTTTAAAGAAAGAAACATGGGACAGGCACTTTAAAAATTAGAGAGCTTGAAACTGCCTCAACGGATGATTTTAATCCCTAAGGCTATCTATTTGAGTTCATTTTTAAGCGATGAAGGGGAATCTAACGGACAGTTT
>NZ_JAHUTS010000060.1:0-1757 GCF_019209835.1 Enterovibrio paralichthyis
ACGTATAGGAAGAATAAACGCCCTTTTCACCCAAGTCCAACAGCTTTGGACCGCAGTTGACTCTTTCGACACCCCTGCGATGCAACCCAATCCGGCTGACGGGGAGCCAGCAACGCTGAAAATTTACCCTCCTCTTTCCCACTAGCGGCTCCTTTTCCGACAACCAGCACGGCGGATCCCTGCCGCGGCGCTGTGAACGCAGCATTTTGATTGGTATCGTTGGCCTTCAGGCTCGTCAGTCAAACAGACCCAGGAGCAGCTCAGCCGGTGGCGCCCGGCTTTCGGGTAACGCCCTGGTCCCGCTGGTTTCGGCTTTGTGCTTCAGGTGATCAAGGATCTGCTTGATCACTATAGGGTCTTCAATGCAGGCGATGACTTTCATGGCGCCGCCGCAGCCGCTGCAGGTCTCGATGTCGATATTGAAAACACGCTTGAGCCGTTGCGCCCATGTCATCGACGCTCGCCGTTGTGCTGGTGTTGCCGGTTCATCAGCCACCCTGACCTTGTTGCCCCTGCCCCGTTTTGCCGGCGTGACCAACGCCCGGTGCCGACTGTTGGGTGCGAACACCCCGTGGAAGCGGGTTAGGTTGACTCTGGGCTTCGGTACCAGGGCGGCCAGCCTTGCAATGAAATCCAATGGTTCGAAAATGACGTGCGTGGTGCCGTCCCGGTACGGCGTCTTGAGCTGGTAGCGCACGTTGCCGCCTCGTGTTAACGACAGCCGCTTCTCGGATACCGCCGGGCGGCTGATGTACCGGCACAGCCGTTCGAGCTTCTTGCGTTCATCGGCCCTGGCCGCCACGCCGGCGTGCAGGCTGGACCCGGCTACCTTGCCAATCCCGTCACCGAACGGATCACCACTGGTCGGCAGAGTTTGCAAAGTGAACACCTTTCGCCCCGCCTGTGAACCGACAGCGATACGGTAAGTGATCGAGTGCCCCAGCAGGGGTGTCATCGGGTCGTCATCCACCGCATCCGAGGCCAGATAGCTGTTTTCGACATCCCGTTCCAGCAGGCCTTGCCGTTCCAGATAGCGACCCACCCGGTGGGCGATGGTGTGCGTCAGCTGGGTGAGCTCTGGGCTGGTCGGCGCCTTGACCCAGCGGAAACGCGCTGAGCCGTGGGATTGCTCGACATACACACCGTCGAGAAACAGCATGTGGAAGTGAACATTCAGATTGAGCGCCGATCCAAAACGCTGGATCAGGGTGACCGCGCCCGTCTTGGCCACTTGGTGGGTATGGCCCGCTTTCTTGACCAGGTGCGTGGCAATGACGCGGTAAACGATGCCCAGCACCCACCCCATGATCTCGGGCCGGCTGGCAAACAGGAAACGCAGCTGAAACGGGAAGCTCAACACCCACTGACGCATGGGTTGTTCAGGCAGTACTTCATCAACCAGCAAGGCGGCACTTTCGGCCATCCGCCGCGCCCCACAGCTCGGGCAGAAACCGCGACGCTTACAGCTGAAAGCGACCAGGTGCTCGGCGTGGCAAGACTCGCAGCGAACCCGTAGAAAGCCATGCTCCAGCCGCCCGCATTGGAGAAATTCTTCAAATTCCCGTTGCACATAGCCCGGCAATTCCTTTCCCTGCTCTGCCATAAGCGCAGCGAATGCCGGGTAATACTCGTCAACGATCTGATAGAGAAGGGTTTGCTCGGGTCGGTGGCTCTGGTAACGACCAGTATCCCGATCCCGGCTGGCCGTCCTGGCCGCCACATGAGGCATGTTCCGCGTCCTTGCAATACTGTGTTTA
>NZ_JAHUTS010000061.1:0-1317 GCF_019209835.1 Enterovibrio paralichthyis
TAATCCTCTGTAGACCACACCAATAAATGGCTGCGGAGGTGGGTTACTACTTATAAGTGTGGCAAATTAGGTAAATATCGTACATTTAATACGGAACAGCCCTGATATGGCCATCAAAAACGAAATTACTATTCTCACGAGAGCAGAACAGGCAGATCTTTATTCCCCACCCATTTTTTCAATCGAAGAACAACGTCTGTACTTTTCTCTGAACGATGCGGAATTGGCAGTTTTTCGGTCAATTCGTCTCAGAGCTCATAGATGTTACTTTGTCGCGATTTTGGGATACTTCAAATCAAAGCCCGTCATCCTAGATATCGCTTACTCGCAGGTTTCTAAGGATTTAATGTTCATCAGTAAAGAGCTGCTTGGCGGCAAGGGGCTCAGACCATTCACTCCCTCACAAAAACAAAAAGATCGACTCTACGCAAAAGTATTAGACCTTGCTGGTTATCACAAATGGGACGAAAGTCAGCACTTCAATTCTCTTTTCGACCACCTTGTTCAGGTGGGCAATGCCTGGCTGGAGCCGCGTTACCTCTTTGATACTGCTATTGAATTCCTAACCAGTCACAGCATTGCTATCCCTAGGTACACCGTACTCCAGAGACTGATAAGCAGAGCGATGCAGCAGGTCAGAAAAGACCTGGCGCACCAACTTAATCAACTCACCAGTCCTGAACTTCACGTCTTTCTGGACAGCATAACAGCCATTGATGACGGACTAAGCCTGAACCAGCTCAGAGGCGGTGCAAAAAGTCTGACCGTACCTGAACTTAAAAAAGAGCTTGCCCTTTATCATCAGTTAGCGCCATGGCGCACGCAAATCAATGGCGTTATCGATGGGCTTAATCTGTCTCTTAAAAATCGACAACACTTCGGTGAGCTCATCAACTATTACGGTAGTAAACTCAAACGATTCAAACGCGCACAGCAGCATCTATGGTTGCTATGTCACCTGACAGAGCGGATACAACTGGCACTGGAACGGTTAACTGATGGGTTCATTTACCATATCCGCAAGCAACAAGAAGCTGCCAACACCTTTGCACAACAAGCAGTGTTCCTGTCCTGGCAGTCAGCCGCGGACAATGTCACGAAAGCGGCAGAGTTACTGCATCTGTTTGTGGATGAGAACATTGATGATAATCAACCCTTCTCAGTAGTCAGACAACAGGCATTGAAGGTCATGAATGACAGGGATATCCAGACCCTCTGCCTTTACCTGAAAAAACAGAAACGGACCGTGGAAGAGTACCAGTGGCAACATTACGATGAACAATGCAATCTCCTGGAGCAACTGTTAAGGCAGGTGTT
>NZ_JAHUTS010000062.1:0-1155 GCF_019209835.1 Enterovibrio paralichthyis
GCTGGCAAACAAGGATAAGGGTTGCGCTCGTTGCGGGACTTAACCCAACATTTCACAACACGAGCTGACGACAGCCATGCAGCACCTGTCTCAGAGCTCCCGAAGGCACACCAGAATCTCTTCCGGCTTCTCTGGATGTCAAGAGTAGGTAAGGTTCTTCGCGTTGCATCGAATTAAACCACATGCTCCACCGCTTGTGCGGGCCCCCGTCAATTCATTTGAGTTTTAATCTTGCGACCGTACTCCCCAGGCGGTCTACTTAACGCGTTAGCTCCGAAAGCCACGGCTCAAGGCCACAACCTCCAAGTAGACATCGTTTACAGCGTGGACTACCAGGGTATCTAATCCTGTTTGCTCCCCACGCTTTCGCATCTGAGCGTCAGTCTTTGTCCAGGGGGCCGCCTTCGCCACCGGTATTCCTTCAGATCTCTACGCATTTCACCGCTACACCTGAAATTCTACCCCCCTCTACAAGACTCTAGCCTGCCAGTTCAAAATGCAGTTCCCAGGTTAAGCCCGGGGCTTTCACATCTTGCTTAACAGACCGCCTGCATGCGCTTTACGCCCAGTAATTCCGATTAACGCTCGCACCCTCCGTATTACCGCGGCTGCTGGCACGGAGTTAGCCGGTGCTTCTTCTGCAGCTAACGTCAAGCAACGCAGGTATTAACTACGCTACCTTCCTCACTGCTGAAAGTGCTTTACAACCCGAAGGCCTTCTTCACACACGCGGCATGGCTGCATCAGGCTTGCGCCCATTGTGCAATATTCCCCACTGCTGCCTCCCGTAGGAGTCTGGACCGTGTCTCAGTTCCAGTGTGGCTGATCATCCTCTCAAACCAGCTAGGGATCGTCGCCTTGGTGAGCCATTACCTCACCAACTAGCTAATCCCAACTGGGCCCATCCTGACGCGAGAAGCCCGAAGGTCCTCCTCTTTGGTCCGTAGACATCATGCGGTATTAGCAGTCGTTTCCAACTGTTATCCCCCACATCAGGGCAGGTTCCCAGCCATTACTCACCCGTCCGCCGCTCGCCACCCAGGGAACAAGTTCCCCTGTGCTGCCGCTCGACTTGCATGTGTTAGGCCTGCCGCCAGCGTTCAATCTGAGCCATGATCAAACTCTTCAATTAGAATTTTGGCTCAACGAATACTG
>NZ_JAHUTS010000063.1:0-1155 GCF_019209835.1 Enterovibrio paralichthyis
AAGGCATCCACCGTGTACGCTTAGTCACTTAACCATACAACCCCAAGAGGTTTCGTATGTTTTCGTTTGCTTTCACTTTTTGAAAGTGAAGACAAAACAGCAACCAAGGTTGTTCTTAACAAGAACAGGTTCATCTTTCGATGAACGATTTCGCCGGACTCAAATATTGTTCATTCCTCATTGAGAAATGAAACCAAGAACACTTGAATGTGTTTTTTGTTAACTCCGTAGAGTCAACATTTGAGAACTTTACAAACAAACTTAAAAAGTTTGTTTAGTCAGCTTTCCAGATTTTTAAAGAGCAATGTGATGTTCCCTTTCGGGTAACCACTTTTTAAGAACACTTAGCAAATGTGCTTAAAGAGTGGTGGAGCTATGCGGGATCGAACCGCAGACCTCTTGAATGCAAATCAAGCGCTCTCCCAGCTGAGCTATAGCCCCACATCAATACTTAGTTTACCAACCGCAAAGGATTGGTGGGTCTGAGTGGACTTGAACCACCGACCTCACCCTTATCAGGGGTGCGCTCTAACCACCTGAGCTACAGACCCGCTAAGTATGTTCTTTTTCTTTTTGACCGTAGCAATCTGTGTGGACACTAGCATTAATAGTATCGTTAAGGAGGTGATCCAGCCCCAGGTTCCCCTAGGGCTACCTTGTTACGACTTCACCCCAGTCATGAACCACACCGTGGTAAACGCCCTCCCGAAGGTTAAGCTATCTACTTCTGGTGCAGCCCACTCCCATGGTGTGACGGGCGGTGTGTACAAGGCCCGGGAACGTATTCACCGTGGCATTCTGATCCACGATTACTAGCGATTCCGACTTCATGGAGTCGAGTTGCAGACTCCAATCCGGACTACGACATACTTTCTGGGATTCGCTCCACCTCGCGGTCTCGCTGCCCTCTGTATATGCCATTGTAGCACGTGTGTAGCCCTACTCGTAAGGGCCATGATGACTTGACGTCGTCCCCACCTTCCTCCGGTTTATCACCGGCAGTCTCCCTGGAGTTCCCGACATTACTCGCTGGCAAACAAGGATAAGGGTTGCGCTCGTTGCGGGACTTAACCCAACATTTCACAACACGAGCTGACGACAGCCATGCAGCACCTGTCTCAGAGCTCCCGAAGGCACACCAGAATCTCTTCCGGC
>NZ_JAHUTS010000064.1:0-889 GCF_019209835.1 Enterovibrio paralichthyis
TAATGCCGATCAGTTAAGAGATAAATGATCGGTTGAACGATCCAACAGATGGCTTATAAAGGCTCTAAGTCCCCATACTTAGAGCCTTTTATTTTGCAATTGACCACAGCCCTTACCCTCGCGAATCGTTACGCACCTAACACAGAGCAGCTTGGAAAACTCAGCGATATTCTCTGTCCTGATTTCATCAACCAATGCTTGGAAACTTCCGGTGTCGCGACCATACGTAAACGTCGTATCCCGCTTGATATGGCTGTTTGGACTGTCATTGCGATGTCGCTTTATCGACAGGAACCTCTGTGGTCTATTGTCTCCAAGGCCCAATTAATGCTGCCAGGGAAACGAAGTCTGGTTGCTCCCAGTGCCATCGTCCAAGCAAGGCAAAGGCTCGGGGCCGATGCGATGAAAGAGGTGTTCCATCAAAGCCAGCGCTTGTGGAACGAAACGGCTGACCATCCGACATGGTGTGGTTTAAAACTCCTCGCTGTTGATGGTGTGGTATGGCGAACGCCGGATACCAAGGAAAACCGTGACGCTTTTCAATCCGCGTCAAATCAAAATGGCGAGGGTAGCTTTCCTCAGGTGCGTATGGTTTGCCAAATGGAGTTGACCAGCCACATGTTGGTCGCCAGTGCCTTCGCGAGTTATAAAACCAATGAAATGGTATTGGCTGAGCAGTTGATAGAAACAACACCTGACTATAGCCTCACGATGTTCGACAGAGGCTTCTACTCTCTTAGTCTTCTCCACCGCTGGGCAAACACGGGGACGGAAAGGCATTGGCTGATGCCAATGCGCAAGAATACGCAATTTACCGAAGTCAGAAAGCTGGGTCGCAATGACCGCATTGTCGAAATCAAAACCACGCCTCAGGCGAGAAAGAAGTCCC
>NZ_JAHUTS010000065.1:0-669 GCF_019209835.1 Enterovibrio paralichthyis
TAATGCCAGTCAGTTAAGCTGACTGGCTTTCTTTTTATTGGGGTATTTCTTTGCCTTAGGCTTCACGGCTCTCGGGTATATTCGATCTTCTCGCTTAATGGGCAACACATGATGTATCGCCTCCTCCTGCAGGTGGGTAATACGCTTAGGGATGGTTCCCGCCGACTCCAACCAGAACCCTAATATCACGTGAATGATAGAGTGGGCACACGTTGTAAAGCTTAGTTGATTTGGGTAGATGCCAGGTACAGTTCTCGCCATGTTAACCATCTGATATCTAATGATGTTATAGCTAAGCAACAAGCCCCATAACTCTTGTTTTACCATCTCTGGTTTCTTACTTCTCAACGTAAATTCGTTGTTCAGGAGCGAAGACTTCATTTCCCGGTAGCCCACCTCGATTTCCCATCGATGGCTATAAAGCTCTGCGATTTCTGCCGGCGGATAGCGGCGATGGTCGGTCATCGAGGTCAGGATACTGACTTCTTTCCCTTTGAGGGTTTTCTTTATCAGGCGAACTTCTATGGTTTCAGGCAGCGCGGGGGACTTCTTTCTCGCCTGAGGCGTGGTTTTGATTTCGACAATGCGGTCATTGCGACCCAGCTTTCTGACTTCGGTAAATTGCGTATTCTTGCGCATTGGCATCAGCCAATGCCTTTCCGTCCCCGT
>NZ_JAHUTS010000066.1:0-596 GCF_019209835.1 Enterovibrio paralichthyis
TAATGCCAGTCAGTTAAGCTGACTGGCTTTCTTTTTATTGGGGTATTTCTTTGCCTTAGGCTTCACGGCTCTCGGGTATATTCGCTCTTCTCGCTTAATGGGCAACACATGATGTATCGCCTCCTCCTGCAGGTGGGTAATACGCTTAGGGATGGTTCCCGCCGATTCCAACCAGAACCCTAATATCACGTGAATGATGGAGTGGGCACACGTTGTGAAGCTCAGTTGATTTGGGTAGATACCCGGTACAGTCCTCGCCATATTCACCATCTGATATCTAATGATGTTATAGCTAAGCAACAAGCCCCATAACTCTTGCTTTACCATCTCTGGCTTCTTACTTCTCAACGTAAATTCGTTGTTCAGGAGTGATGACTTCATTTCCCGATAGCCCACCTCGATTTCCCATCGATGGCTATAAAGCTCTGCGATTTCTGCGGGCGGATAGCGGCGATGGTCAGTCATCGAAGTCAGGATACTGACTTCTTTCCCTTTGAGGGTTTTCTTTATCAGGCGAACTTCTAGGGTTTCAGGCAGCGCGGGGGACTTCTTTCTCGCCTGAGGCGTGGTTTTGATTTCGACAATGCGGTCATTGC
>NZ_JAHUTS010000067.1:0-553 GCF_019209835.1 Enterovibrio paralichthyis
GGCGATACATCATGTGTTGCCCATTAAGCGAGAAGATCGAATATACCCGAGAGCCGTGAAGCCTAAGGCAAAGAAATACCCCAATAAAAAGAAAGCCAGTCAGCTTAACTGACTGGCATTAGGCTAATGCCAGCTTTTGTTTTATCTATTTGTTGAAAAATCGTGGCTTCCAGGTAGCCAGCTGTTGGTTATCCCATCAAGATGATTAAATTGACAGCGAAGACACCGAAATCGAAAAAAAAGCAAAGGAAAATGGTTGACGCGCCCCATGCTTCTTCGCATAATGCGCCCCGCACTCAGGGGATAACCCCGAAAGAAAAAAGATGGCTACGTAGCTCAGTTGGTTAGAGCACATCACTCATAATGATGGGGTCACAGGTTCGAATCCCGTCGTAGCCACCATCTTCTTCTTTCCAGTGCATTGCGATGCGATGGTGGCGGAATTGGTAGACGCGCTAGCTTCAGGTGTTAGTGTCCTTACGGACGTGAGAGTTCAAGTCTCTCCCTTCGCACCAAATCTTTGCTGAATAAGCAGAGTACAATTGGGGTATCG
>NZ_JAHUTS010000068.1:0-539 GCF_019209835.1 Enterovibrio paralichthyis
GAGGAGGCGATACATCATGTGTTGCCCATTAAGCGAGAAGAGCGAATATACCCGAGAGCCGTGAAGCCTAAGGCAAAGAAATACCCCAATAAAAAGAAAGCCAGTCAGCTTAACTGACTGGCATTACGCCGAAGCGTCCTTTTTCTAGCATTGTGCTAACAAAGCTTAAAATTAAGCGATGATAGTAGCAACAACACCCGCACCTACAGTACGGCCACCTTCACGGATAGCAAAACGCAGACCTTCGTCCATCGCGATTGGCGCGATCAGAGTAACAGTCATAGAAATGTTATCACCAGGCATTACCATCTCAACGCCTTCTGGCAGTTCGATAGTACCGGTCACGTCAGTAGTACGGAAGTAGAACTGTGGACGGTAGCCTTTGAAGAACGGAGTATGACGGCCGCCTTCATCTTTCGACAGAACGTAGATTTCTGAAGTGAAAGTAGTGTGTGGAGTGATTGAACCAGGCTTAGCCAGTACTTGACCACGCTCAACTTCGTCACGCTTAGTACCACGCAGCAGAACACCAACGTTCT
>NZ_JAHUTS010000069.1:0-513 GCF_019209835.1 Enterovibrio paralichthyis
TCATTGAGAAATGAAACCAAGAACACTTGAATGTGTTTTTCGTTAACTCCGTAGAGTCAACATTTGAGAACTTTACAAACAAACTTAAAAAGTTTGTTTAGTCAGCTTTCCAGATTTTTAAAGAGCATTTCTCGTAAAGAGAAGGTGGTAAAAACCACTTTCTAATGATTTTCGGCGGCAAAAAATCGCACCCTGTAAATGTGATTTAAAGGGTCTGCGAATCCGTTGCAGAAAATGATTAGAGAGTGGTGGGCGATACCGGGCTCGAACCAGTGACCCCCTCCTTGTAAGGGAGGTGCTCTCCCAACTGAGCTAATCGCCCACAAATGTTTGTTTTCACCTTTGAAAAGGCAAAACCCAAACTGAGTTTTACATCTTCTTGTGGAAGAAGATGGTGGGTCGTGCAGGATTCGAACCTGCGACCAATTGATTAAAAGTCAACTGCTCTACCAACTGAGCTAACGACCCGTGGCGTCCCATAGGGGAGTCGAACCCCTGTTACCGCCGTGAAAG